>JAFVCI010000086.1 GCA_017479315.1 Opitutales bacterium
ATCAGTACATCGGGCAATTCGGAAAATATCTTAAATGCCGTTCGGGTGGCACGCGCCAAACGCATGAAGGTGCTCGGTTTGACGGGGCGTTCCGGCGGTGCGTTGAAAGCACTTTGCGATGTTTGCGTGTGTGCACCCGAAGATGAAACGTACAAAATACAGGAATTGCATCTTCCCATTTATCACTGCTGGTGCCGCATGATTGAACAACATTTTTTCGGCTCCGACGAACATCCGACAAAAAAACAAAAGAAAGAAGAACCTTCGTTGCGACTGGCGGTACGTCCGAAAAAGCGCACGCGTTGAGTTTCTTTTACTTGGGGTTTTGCTGTTTTTGCTCAAATTCGGATAGAAAGTTTAAAAAAGGATATACGCGCCAAACGATAAACATCACACACGTATCATACATTGTTACTTTGTTCCGAAACCCTTAGGACGCCGAATTTTATCAAATTTAACACATAAAATCAAGCCAAAAAATCTATCGGACTTTTGAAATTATTTGGTGTACTCGGAAAATTAAGAAAGAACAATACATTGTGTTTTTTAAAAGCTAGTGCGAAATGCTCAACCCCTGATATGAAACGTGTCGAACCAATACACAATTCATCAAGCATCAGACAAATGAAACACTTTACTGTTTCATCTTCCTAAGGAATTTTTACGAGAACAATAAATTTTATCAAAAGTAGTATATAAAGTCAAATAAAAAATCAACATCAAGCCCGAAAAAACTTCCCTCTGAGCTTGAGGAACCGAAAAAACGGCGCACTGTCACCCTCCTAAACGAGCTAAAACACACGACTCGACGCAAGAATATGCGGGACGAGCACCGCATTCTCGAAACAGCCCGCAAACCAACGGCGGTTGTACCTACCGTTTCGGCGCGTTCGGTTTGCGCGCAGCTCCGTGTCGGGGACCGAAACTGCGTTTCGGCGGGTTCACGTTCGTCGTCATCTCTTTTAAACGGAAGCAAATCGTCGCCTGCGTCAAATCATAAGGGTTCATTTCGACTTTGACGCGGTCTCCGACGCCGATGCGGATGAAATTCTTTCGCAATTTTCCCGATAAACGCGCCAACAGTTCGTGTTGATTATGATTTAACTGTACCCGAAAGGTATTCCCTGACAACGCCGCAATAACTTTGCCTTCAAGCTCCAACTTCTCTTCACCCATCAACAGGCTTTATTTTTTCCGAATGCAGAAATTTCGTCAAGCGTATTCGGCTTTGACGGCGGTTCGAAACTACTTTGACAAGCGGAGAAACAATTGCACAAAAGACACTGTTCGATTATGTATGGAAGCAAAGATGGCGAAAACATTTCTTCTGGTCGACGGCAACAATTTGGCGTTTCGATGCTTTTACGGCGTGATGCCGTTAACGAATGCGCAGGGGATGCCGGTGCAGGCGATTTACGGTTTTTTGCATTCGCTGCAAATGTTGGAAGTTCAATCGAAGCCCGACGCGACGATGGTTTGCTTTGACGGCGGACGTTGCCAAAAACGGCTTCAACTGGCGGCGGATTACAAGGGCAATCGCGCGCCGACGCCGGATGATTTCAAGGTGCAAATGCCGTATATTAAACAGGCAACAACCTTATCGGGCATGTTGTGTTGCGAAAAAGAAGGCATTGAGGCGGATGATTTAATCGGTTCCTGGTGTGCGTTTGCGGAAGAAACAAATTCCAAGGCGATCATTGCCAGTGCCGATAAGGATATGATGCAGTGCGTCGGCGCGAATGTTTCGCAACACATACCCTCGCACCACGGTTGGGTGTCGCTGGACGAACAGGGTGTGTTTGACAAAACGGGTGTTTATCCGAACCAAATTGCGGATTTTTTGGCACTGATCGGCGACACCGTCGACAACTACGCGGGGATTGCGGGCGTCGGTCCGAAAACCGCCGCTTCCTGGCTGCAATGCTACGGTTCGATTGAGGGGATTTTTAAAAACCTCAAAACCTTAAAGCCGGAACGTTTTCGATCGATTTTGGAACAGTCGCGCGATTTATTGCGTCGCAACCAAGCCCTGGCGACATTGGAGCGAGGCACGGAACTTATCCAGGACCAAATTCCTCTCTTGGAAACGTTGCACCCTGATACGGAAGCATTGGAACAGCTGTTGCATCAATTGGGATTGAAACAGTTGGCGCGAAAATTGCGGGATCGCACGCAACCGACACCGCAACAGAGCGAGCTGTTTTGAGCATTGAAAGAGGTGTTAAGGATTTCTTTTTATCGTTGGTTGTTTTCTGTGACAATCACCGCTAAACTGAAACTTTCTTAAAAAACGCCGAACCCATCACGACGCTTTCGCTCCCCAAAGCCTGCAAACGTTGCGCCTCCCTGTTTCGAATACCGCCGTCGATGCAGAGTTTCAAATGCGGAAAATGTGTACGAAGTTCCTTTATACGTTCATAGGTTTCTTCAATAAACGTCTGCCCGCAAAAGCCCGGATGCACGCTCATCAACAGCAGGTGTTGCGTGTTTAAAACCCAATCCCGGTACGTTTGCAGAGTTTCGATTGAAGTTTCGGGATTGACAGCAAAACCCCAATCGACGGCTTCGGATTGCAGGCAACGAACGGTTTCTTCCAAAACTTCGGGTGCAAGTTCAATGTGGATGAATAATCGTTGCGCGCCGCTCTTGATGAAGGCTTCGAAGTGCTGTTGCGGGTTTTGTACCATGAGGTGGACTTCGCGAAACAACCGAGGGAATTCCTTTGCAACGGCGGCAACAACGCTCGCGCCGAAGCTGATGTTCGGAACAAAATGTCCGTCCATGATGTCCAAATGGATGCGACGACATTTGGAGCGTTCAGCGGCTTTGAGGGCTTCGCAGTAACGCAACGGATCGGCGGCAAACAGCGAAGGGATAATCTCGAGAGTTTCCAGGGGATCTGTCATAAATTTGCGATGGACGCGGAATGTGAAAGGAGCAACTTTACGGTTCAGACACGATCTTTTCGCGCAATTATTCCTGTTCGCCCTCCGATACTTCGGTTGACGACACGCTCCCATTCGTACTTTCGAAGCGATCCGACGGTGTCGGTTCCGTGGGAAGTTCTTCCTCGGTTTTCCCTTCGAATTTTCCTTCCGTATCCGCATCGACTTTTACATCGGCGGCTTTCGAAGGAATTTTCTTGCCCGAAGCCGTCAGCAACTGCGATGCGACCTGTTTTGCCAAGGCGCGCGTCAGTTGCGGGGCGCGTTGGTACTCAATCGCCTGCGCGTTGGTGGTTGCCGTAATGCCGACGCTCGCCGAAACGGAACCGCTCGAAACGACTCTGCCGTCACGATTATCCCGCAACGTATATTTACAGGTGGCACTGAGGGATAAGGATTTTGCTTTCTCGTCGTCATCTTCGTCTACCACGCTGATACCGCGATTGTAATCGCTTACCGTTGTTTCCAGGGTCGCATCGGCTTTGTTTGACGGCGCGAGACGCAGAAAACCGTTGCGCAGAATTTCCTCGCCCAACTGCCGCGTTAAATCGCCCGAAAGTTGTGCCGTCAACGCTTCTTTGACGGTCGGTTTGATGTAAATCGTTTTAATGTTGTACGAGTCGACGGGAAATCCGGCGCGGTAACGGCAACCGCCGAGCGAAAGCAACAGGGGTGCGACGAGAAATATGCCGATTGCTTTAAGACGTTTGGAAAACATCACCAAAAGGATGGCGTTTTTTTTGCGTTCCTTCAACCGTAATGCACTTTTAAACATCAACGGGCTTCAAATATACGTATAATATCGACGACGGCAAACGGTCGTACAGGACGTTCGCCGATGAACTTTCGGGTTGTTTAGGTAAAAAACGACAAAAATGTCCGATATACGTGGTACGTCACCCTGTAACGGCGACCGTAAAAGGAAAATTGCATGAACATTCGGCAGGAGCGGAACGGCGATACGGTGATCATCACTTTGGAAGGCTCCCTGGATGCCGTTCATGCGCCGACGTTCGAAGCAACGTGTCGCGAATTTTTAAACAACTGCCCGAAGTATATCATTCTGGACGGAACGCATTGGGATTTCGTCAGTGAAGCGGGATTGCGGGTTTTCCTGACGCTGCTGAAGGAACTCAAAGGACGTGCAACCGTCGCCTTGGCGCATCCAAAGCCGTTGGTAAAACAAATTTTCGGCATTTCGGGACTCTCCGAGTGTTTTACGTACTGCGAGACGTTGGAAGAAGCCAAACATGCTTTGAGAGATAAATAGTAACAACACGGCGGCATTTAGGTCCTGTTCCCTCAACCCGTTCCCCTCCGTTGTCCCTGTGTTTTTTTAAAAAAGCATGAGCCCTTCATGTTGGCGGCACATTGCGAACAGTTTCCGTGTTTTCGTTTTGTCCCGCATAACATGGTTTCGGTGTCGGGCGGGTGGTGGTGAGGTGCCTTTTGGGAACCTTGCCCTTCAAAATTGACGTTTCTTCGCAACGCGGTAGCATAAAACCGTCATGCTTCCGGTATCGGCGGTCATCATCGCAAGCAACGCGGCGGAAACTCTCTCCCTTTGCCTGCAATCGTTGCGCGGTCGAGTACGGGAAATTGTTATTGTTATCAATGATTGCACGGACGATACGCGAAAAATTGCCGAAAATTTCGGGGCGCGCGTCATCGAACATCCGTGGGAAGGTTTTGGCGAACAAAGGAATTTTGCCGCTTCGCAAGCCAAAGAGGCGTGGTTATTGTGCATCGATACTGATGAGGAAGTTACACCCGAGTTATGTGCGTCAGCGGAAGCGTTTTTCGAAAGCCCTCTGTGCGAGCAAACGACGGCTTGTTTCGTCAAGCGTATCAATCGTCAGTTCGGTCGCTGGTGTTCCGTCGATCGCAGGTTGTTTCTGGTAAAAAAAGCGGCGGTACATTGGGAAGGAGCGGTGCACGAACGCGCCTGTTTTCAAGGACAAACGCAAGTATTAAAGGGTTATTTGCGGCATTACACGGAGAAAAACGTCCTGCATGCGTTGGAGAAGAATGTGCGTTATGCGCGCACACGAGCCGCCGATTATGCCAAAAAATACTCGCAACGTGGTCTTATGATAAAATGCATAATGCATCCCGGGCTGAATTTTTTCTCTTTTTACCTCCGAAAGAGACTTTTTTTGAAGGGCTTTGCGGGTTTTTATGTTTCCGTTATGCAGGCGTTTTTTTGCTTTTTGAAATACCTGTTAGCCCTGGAATTAAAACGAAAAGATGGTTGAAAAAACGCTTGTTCTTCTTGCGGCGGGGCGCGGCAGTCGTTTCGGCGGTTTGAAGCAACTGCATCGCTTCCGACCGCAAGAGGCTTTTTTGGCGGAATACGCGCTCTTTGATGCACGGGAAGCGGGATTTCGGCGTTTTATCGCCGTCGTCAGCCCCGATACGCACGAAGCCGTTCAAACATTATTTAAGAAACGTCATTTGGAAGATGTTGCCCGCTGTGTGTTGCAAACGGATGACGGTGTCCCGCAAAAATGGCGAAACGGACGCACCAAACCGTGGGGAACGGGGCAGGCGTTGCTCGCCGCGGGTGCCTTCATCGAAACACCTTTTGTAATCGCGAACGGCGATGATTTTTACGGTCGCGAAGCGTATCAACTTGCGGCGGATTTTATCGATCAATACCCGTCGGAAGCGGCTTTGGTCGCCTATCCGCTGGAAGTTACGCTGTCGCCGAACGGAAGCGTTTCGCGCGCGCTGTGTACCGTCGAGAATAATAACGTGCTTCGATTGGATGAATACACGTGTGAAATGCAGGTCAATAAAGTTGTCGGAAAGCGCAAAGTTTGTTCGTCGCAGATTCTCGAAACACCCTCTGGGGGTTCGGCAGGCACGGCGGATGCTGTTGTAACGCTCGATCCGCAGCAACCGACGTCCTTGAACTTTTTCGTCCTTCCGAAAACCATTCTTTCGCCGTTAAAGGCACTGTGGGAGCGGTTTCTGTCAAACGTGACCGATCCGAAGAACGAGGAATTTTTTCTCCCAACCGCCGTTCAAACGGTACTGAAACAACAACATAAAGACCTGCATTTTTTAAACAATACCCGCGGTCGGTGGCTGGGTGTAACATACGCCAAAGATACGGAAGTCGTTGAGAAATTTTTGACGGAACAGACGGCGATCGGCAGTTATCCGAAGACATTTGAAGAAAACTGCTTCGGCGGCAATTCAAACGACACAAGATGCAATTAAATAAGCAATGCGCATCGGAACCGACATTGTTGAGATCGAACGCATCCGACACCTGGTTGAACGGCATGGCGATCGTGTGCGCGGAATGATTTTCACCGAACACGAATGGACGTATTGTACGCAAAAACCGATTCCATGGCCGTCGTTCGCGGCGCGCTTTGCGGCAAAGGAAGCGGTTTCGAAAGCCTTCGGCGTCGGTTTGTTCGGTTCGAAACTCAAATGGACGTCGATTGAAGTTCGCAACGACGCCAACGGTATGCCGCGGGTCTTTTTGGATCAAAACGGCGAATTTTATTTAAAACAATGCGGCGGTACGAACGTCGAACTTTCCCTGTCGCACTGCAAAACCTACGCCGTGGCGGTGGCGGCGGTGAGTTGAAGATAATGAGTTTTTTCGATTAACGGGAAAAGTGCTTCGTAACCGCATTTGACTTTCCCACCCACTCCCTCATAATAGCCTCGTGCCTTCCTTCGTCCATCTGCACGTGCATTCCGAGTACAGTCTGCTCGACGGTGCGTGCAAAATGGAGAAGCTCGTTGCGCGCG
>JAFVCI010000087.1 GCA_017479315.1 Opitutales bacterium
AAGCCTCAATTATCCGAACGGTCGGAGGTATTCCAAAGGGCATCAAACACCCGTAACTTAGCGCCCGTCAGGAGCGGAACGCCAAAGCAACCCCCTCCGTTGTTGAGTAAAACCGTTATTACGGGCAAAAGGCCGAAATATACGCTTTTGATGTCCTCAAACACGCATATCCGAAAACACCCGTATCGGAACATACCCGTTCAATGCTTTACTTTAAACGCAACATCCTATAGAAAGTCTACACCCGTCCGAATGGAAGTATTCTCCAAAAAGACATTAAATACGTGCGACTTTTATTGAATCGGGCATTGAAACGTCAAACAAAGCCCTGTACAAACACGGATGCCCCGTAAAAGGTCAGAAACGCGTATGTACTTCGCTTTGTTTTTTACCAAAGCACTTTGCTTCAAAACGCAACCGCATCCTTCTTTGTTTTTTATCAAAAGTACTTCTTACCAGGCGTACGCCGATCCCTTCCTCGAAGCACCTTGTCCGCGCCGTCTCATCCGCCGTTACGCCTCCTTCCCATTTTCGATACGCCGATTGAGCCGAAATACGGCGAATATCCAGGCGACGGTAAGCAGCATATAGATCGCACAGGCATACGGCGCCACGTCATCATAGGTTGCCGGGAACTCCGAAAAACTCCCTAAAATCGTCAACATCAGGACTTGGAAACCCGAACCGAACGATTTCCCGAAGCGGTGCCCCATGCCGTCCACAAACGCTTTTCCTTTCGCCTTCAAATCATCGCTCAGAGGAATAAAGGCAATCTCCTTGCTCATATCGAAGAACGACATTTTCCCGGAACGCCCGAGGATCATCACCACCAATCCGAATTGTACAATGGTGTGCGAAAAACCGGCAAGCCCGCCCAGAGGTACCAGCAGAAATTTTCGAAACAAAATCGTACCGAACAGCACCGCGCCGCCGATGAGCATCACCGCCGGTGTGACCAATGCCCCGACTTTCCAGGAGAATTTTCGAAAAACCGCGGTGACGAAAAGCGTGAACACAATCGATAAAATCCCGTATCCCATGGTGTAGTGACTGATAAATGTACAGTAGTCGTTCGGATTCGGGAAACAGATGCTCACTTCGTGCTTCCAAAAGTTTTCCAGCATGTTGTCGGTGAAGGCGTAACTGACCACCAAAATTGCCAGCAACGCCAGGTACGGCGAATGCAATACCACTCGTAGCCCGTCCCGAAGTCCGGCTTTCTTTTTGGTTTTGAGGCGCATCCCCGGCAGTTCGGGCTTATCGTAAAAACGCTTATCCGTCAGCACGCGACGATAGACCCAGTGGTACAAAAACATCGCAAGGCAACTCGTAACCGCAACCGTTCCGATCAACGCGTTCAGCGTCAGTTGCCACGCATCCCGCCCCTTCGGTACGTGATTGCGAATATCCGACGCCAATCCGCCGACGTAGCCGGCCGCGGCGACGGCCAACTGCCCGAACACCAACAAAAAGCCGTAGGTACGCTTGGCTTCTTCCACCGTGGTGATGTGCGCCATAAACTGCCAGAATAAAATCGTCATCACGAAGGTGCTCCACAGTTCGGCAAACACGAAAAAGATTGCGTAACTCCAACAACCCCAAACGGAAAACAGCCAAAAAAGCGACGGATACGCCCTCTGATATTCGACAACGGTGTGGTGAAACGGATGAAGAACATCCCGAAACGGATACAAGACGGTTGTAAAAAGAACAAAAAAAGCAACAAACGTTCCCAAAACGACCCTGTACAGACTTTCGCCGCGCAACCGATCGCTCACTTTGGCATAAAGGAACAAAAACAGCACGGTCACCGCCGGCATACAGAGCTTCAGGAAAGAAATCGCTTCCACGCCCGCCGCCGTAACGATCAGCGAATCCTTCAAATTTTTCAGACAGTAATGGTTAAAAATGCAAAAGCAGTGGATGAGCAAAAGCGGCAGGAATTTTTTCAGCTCATAACCGCGAATCGGGAAAAAAAACTCCCGCGATGCCGAAAAGACACGACCGATTTTCACGGATGAAGCTTACATTCTACCTCTGACAGGGAGTGATATTATTGTCAAGTTTTTCAAACAAAGTAAGCTGCCTAGTCTTTTATTTGAAAAAACATCCCTGGGAAGGACCGCCAGGCATCTGTTGTATGCTTTTTACCGTCAATTTTGAAGATTTTCATTTCAGCCAAAACATATTTTAATATGCATTCAATATCCGCCTCAGACGGCTTAATCTCTCAAATCGACATACGCGGCACGCGACAAGCGGTCATTCAGTGCGCGTCCGATGCCTTCGTTCGATGCCTCTTCCGCCCAAATCGACCGCCAATCCTGCGTATCCAACGTTTGAAGGCAATCAAACAGATTCGATGCGGCTTCGTTCAAATCTCTGTTCGGGCTCAAAACACATTCACCTTCCCGCAACGGTCGTGACGGCGGGAACAGAAAGACATGTGCGGCACGGTCTTCGAAGATCGCCTTATAACGAGGCGGCGGTACGTAATCGGCGAGGTTTCCCACTAAATACAACGGCGTCTGGGGGCTGTAATGCTTTTTGTACAAACCGGGCGCAAGATGCGGCTTTTGTTCCGAAACCACATCTTTCGCCATCACAAGTGGACGATTGAGAAAGGTTCCCAGTGCCTCTGCCGTAATCGGTCCGTAACGCAACAGCGTCGGTTGCGTTTCATCCAATAACGACACAATCGTCGATTCCAATCCGAATGTGCACGCTCCGCCGTCCAGGATATAGGGAATGCGCCCGCCGAGATCGTTCAAAACATGCATCGCTGTTGTCGGGCTGACATGCTGGAAACGATTGGCACTCGGCGCAACGAGCGGCTCGCCAATAAGTTCAATCGCCTGACGAAACAGCGACGCCTGCGGACAACGCACCGCCACGGATGCCTGTCCCGCGGTAACAAGATCCGAAATGCACGGCTTTTTCTTCAAAACCAACGTCAGCGGTCCCGACCAAAACCGTTCCGTCAATACCTGCACCAGCGGCGTTGTTTCGGCGACCGTTTTCAACTGTTCAAAGTTTAAAACATGAACAATGAGCGGATTGTTTGTCGGTCGCTGTTTAACGGAATAAATTTTCCGTATCGTTGCTTCCGAAAACAACGGCGCCGCCAACCCGTAGACGGTTTCGGTCGGCAATGCAACCGGTTCTCCGCGTTTTAACCAACAAACCGCCTCTTCAGCGGAAGTTCCGATAATGGTTTTCATGGTTTGGATTACTTGCAACTTTTCCCGATTGATGGCACGAACCGCCAACAACCGCGAGATTTTTCATGCATTGCACGCCTATGCAAAAATATGCACGGCACATCGTGATTGCGTTTCCGTGATTTCTGAGTTAGAATACACGTGAGTAGGGTGTTTGGAGTTGCTTCCGGGGGATGTCGCCTATCGACTTTGAGTGTCCATCAAGGGCGGGGACAATCCTCCTTACGAAACAACGAACCGCCGACTGCCGTTGACGAAAACATCTCTCTGTATGCATATTCGTCAGACAATCGCCCGTGAAAAAATGAAACGATGAAACGTTGGTTAAATTTGAAAACTTTCGGCTGGACTTGCACGACGGTCGGATTGATCGGCACGATATTTTATTCCCAAAACCTGATCACGCCGGCTTCCGTCCTGTGGTTCATCGCAAACAGCTCCTTTACGGTGTATAATCTGGTACAGGAGAAACCGCAAATCGCACAAGCCGTCTTCTTCCTTGTGAATGCGATCCTGAACGCCATCCAACTGATGCATTAATCGAAACCGATGCCGTTAACAAACGGCTTCCAAACGCACGGAGGGTATTCGCAACAACGCTGCACGGTTGTCGGAGCAACCTCACTCAACACCTTGCTGGCAGAACAACACCCTCAATATACAACGTACAAAAGATATCCGCCAAGCATGACAAAACAAAAACAGAACACGCAGGCACACGCTCCGTTTTCCAACGGTTGCACCAGACTCCGACGTTCTCAAAACTCAACGGGAAGTCGCCTCAATTCCAACGGCAACCCATTCCTCCGACCGCCGTCAGAGCATTTGCAACATATTGCGCGCCTGCTTGACGATGCGCGTCAAATGCCGCTGTTCGTGCGCCGTTAAACGCGTTTTGCGTCGCGGCAAAATTTTACCCGTTTCCGTCACAAACCGCCGCAGTTTATCCGTATCGCGCCACGTTAAATCCAGTACCGACGGACGTTGTTCCTTTTTGGTATCGTTCATGCTTGTCAACAAACAGCCTTCATTGAAGGCGGTTTCACGTAAAATGCAAGCTCAAAACCGGCGTTTTCGACAACATCACTCACGGGCATACGCGAAAATTGCCTTTTGTTGCAAAAACACGTATAAAAAGGCATGTTTCCCTGTATCAATAAAGAGCAACTCCTTCTCTACGCGATTACCGATCGCGCGTGGTTGAATGGAGGTTCTCTGTACGAAGCGGTCGAAGAAAGTTTAAAGGGCGGTGTCACCTGTTTGCAGTTGCGCGAAAAAAACCTGGATGCCGAACGTTTTTTGGAAGAAGCGCAACGACTGAAACCGCTCTGTCGGTCGTACAACGTCCCACTCATCATCAATGATAACGTCGATGTTGCCTTAAAAAGCGATGCGGACGGTGTGCACATCGGGCAAAGCGGCGGCGATATTGTCGAAACACGGGCGCGCATCGGACATGATAAAATCCTCGGCGTTTCGGCTTCAACTGTCGAAGAAGCGCTCGAAGCCGAACGCGCGGGCGCCGATTATCTCGGCGTCGGTGCCGTTTTCCCGACGAGCAGCAAAAACGACGCGGAGAACGTTTCGCTTTCGACCTTGCGGGATATTTGTAACGCCGTCTCCATTCCCGTCGTCGCCATCGGCGGCATTACGTTCGACAATGTTTCTTTACTGACCGACAGTGGTATCTGCGGCATCGCCGTCATCAGCGCAATTTATGCACAGAAGAATATTCAAAATGCCGCTAAACGATTGAAGGCGAAAGCCGAAAGGTACTTCGGAAGTTGAGGCAAAAACCTTCATTTTAAATTTGCATACATAAATTATCGCAGGATGGTTTTCAAAGCCCACATGTGCTCCGACAGAAAAGACATGTCTGTCCGTAACGTTTTTCAACAAATTTTCGTCCGCCATGCAAACCGTCACCATTCCGCACAATAACCTTTGACCTCCCGACCCGTTTATTTCACGCTGTTCTTCATGAAGACGGTTCTTACGATTGCCGGGAGCGATTGCAGCGGCGGCGCGGGCATCCAAGCCGACATTAAGACCATTCTTGCGAACGGTGCTTACGCGATGAGCGTTATCACGGCAATGACGGCGCAAAATACACTCGGCGTGATGGCTGTCCAGGCATCGACGCCGGAATTTCTCGCGCAACAGCTGGATGCGGTTTTTACGGATATTCATCCCGATGCCGTTAAAATCGGTATGGTTTTTTCTTCCGATTTGGCGCATGTCATCGGCGAAAAATTGCGCCGTTACAACGCAAAAAATGTGGTTCTCGATCCCGTCATGGTCGCTTCGAGCGGCGCGAAATTATTGCAAACGCAAGCCGTTGACACATTGAAAAAGGAACTCTTTCCCTTGGCGCGCATCATTACGCCGAACCTTCCCGAAGCCGAAGCCCTTCTTTCACAGGGAATTCCCGACAAAACCGCCATGGAAGCGGCGGCGAAACAACTTTCGGACACTTTCGGCTGTGCCGTGTTACTCAAAGGCGGGCATCGTTCATCCGACGCTGATGACGTGTTGTACGAACAGGGAACATTTTATTGGTTTCACGGCGAACATATTTCGACGAACAACACTCACGGTACCGGTTGCACATTGTCATCCGCGATTGCCGTTGGACTTGCCGACGGTTGCGATATGCCGACCGCCGTGCAACGCGCCAAAGACTACGTATTGGGAGCGTTAAAGGCAAACCTTCATCTCGGGCACGGTTGCGGATCAATCGATCATGGGTGGAAAATAAAAAAGAACCTTTCAAATTCCTAAAGCGCAGCATCACGGCGGCACACTTCGAAAAAATTATTCCTTTGGGTGAAAATCGGGAAAATCGGAATTCCATCATTTTGCCGCACCAGAAATTTCGCCGCATCCCGCGTTGCTTCTCCCGCAATCATCATTGACATTCCCTTCCGCATTCGTTTTCCTGGAGGCGGTCTATGAAGAGTGATTTGTTGCCCGTTTTGGAATACATGGAGCACGAAAAAGGCATTGCGCGCGCGGACATGATTGCTCTGATTGCCGAAGCCGTCAGCAGTGCCGCCAAAAAAAGTGCGGATTGCCGACAAACGGTGCGCGTGGAAATCGATCCGAAAACGGGCGAATTGAAGGCGTGGGCGCAATTTAAAGTCGTCGATTCGGTGACCGATCCCGATGACGAAATTCATATTACGAAGGCACGGCAGCAAAATCCCGAAATTGCTTTGGGTGACATTTTCGAACAACCGATCGATCCGTCCGTTTTGGGGCGTATTGCCGCCAAAACCGCGCAACAGCTGATCATGCAGCAGGTGCGCTTTCACGAAAAACAGCACATTTACGAACAATTTCGCAATCGCATCGGCAGTATTCTTTCGGGCGTCGTGCGCTTTCAGGAGCGCGGCAACATCACGATCGATTTCGGCAAAGCGGAGGGGACGCTGTTTCGAAACGAAGCGATTTGGAGCGAACATTTCAATCCCGGCGACCGCATCACCTGCCTGTTGCAGGGCATTAAGGAGACACCGCGCGGTCCCGAGCTGATGCTGACGCGGGCGCATCCCGATTTCATCAAGGCGCTGATGACGTGCGAAATCGCGGAGTTGGCGGACGGTTTGATTGAAATTAAGGCGATTGCGCGCGATCCGGGATTTCGCACAAAGCTCTGTGTCGATACGCACGATTCGCGCATCGACCCGGTCGGTGCCTGCATCGGTTCGCACGGTTCCCGCATCAAGGGCGTTTTAAAGGATTTGGGGCAGGAAAAGGTCGATGTGGTGCGTTACTCCGACGATATTCGAACGTTGGTCTTGGAAGTCGTGCGTCCGGCGGTTCCGCAGTCGTTGCACATCGATGAAGTCAATCGCGTTGTTTCCTTCAGCCTGGAAGAAAAAGATTTTGCGATTTTTGTCGGCAAGAGCGGTCGCAATTTACGATTGGCGTCGCGTCTCATCGGCTATGAAATCCAAGTCGAGCATCTGCAGCGCGTCGGTTTGAACTTTGAAGATAAAAAGGCGCAGGCAATTCAAGTGCTGTTGCAATTGCCGAACGTTTCGGAAACCGTTGCCGAACATCTGGTGGAGGCGGGCATCACGGATTTGGAAACGCTCGCCGAAGCGTCCGAAGAGGATTTGGCCGCCGTCGGTCTGGCGTCGGAAGAAGCCCGGGCGGTTCTTGCGACGGCAAAAGAGAAGGTTGCATCCTAAAAAACGATGAACGAACAGAAGATCAGGCTTTACATGGCGGCACGCCGATTGGGCGTGTCAAATGAAGTTTTGATCGAAAAACTGCGTGCCGGCGGAATGTCCATCAAAGGTGCAACCGATCTTGTTTCGGATCGCGAAGTGTCCGCGATATTAGAAAAGGTTCGTTCAAATGACACTCAAGCGGTTCCGCCCGCCGGGAAAAATGCTCCGAGCGTACGCCTCCCGACACCGCGCGCTCCGCTTCGTTCGCCGCAGGTCGGATTATCGCGTCCGCCATTGTCAAACGCACCGAAACCGCCTTCATCGATGCTCCCGAAGGATCCGATGACGTCGAAACCGCCTTTGTCGCCCGTTTCGGGTTTTGGTTCTCAAAGGTCGTTAAAAAATACTCCGCCTTTGACGGCACCAAAACCGCCGCCGTTTCTCTTTAAACCGAAGCCGTCGGTTGCACCGAAATTGAACCCGTTCGCGTCTTCGGGCGCGGGCATGTTTGCACCGAAGCCGAACGTGTTTGTTGCAAAATCGAATATCCCGACGACTTCGAGAATGTCTTCGACAACAATCAAACCTTCGTTATCCGCGCCGAAACCGCCGCCGTTGCCGAATTTTTCGAAACCGAAGCCCCTGACGGCACCACCCGTTCCGACGGATTTATTTCGGCGCCCGAAGGTTGAGGATGCACCGTCGGAGCCAATTAAAAAGAAGACGCTTTCGGTCAAACCGCCGCTGGTACTGCGCGAACTGGCGATGTTGCTGGGCGTAAAGCCGTTTCGTTTGATTTCCGAGCTGATGCAGCAGGGTATTTTCGCCTCCATCAATCAGGTGATGGACGAAACCGTCGCTCAAAAGCTGGCGGCAAAGCACGGCGCGGAGTTGATTTTCAAACGCCGTACGCAGGACAATGTCGTCCAAAAGCCGAAGGAAGCGCCGAAAATCGACGAATCGAAACTGTTGGAACCGCGCCCGCCGATTGTGTGCATTCTCGGGCACGTGGATCACGGCAAAACAACCCTTTTAGATTATATTCGCAAGGCGCATGTGGCGGCGAAAGAAGCGGGGGGCATTACGCAACATGTCGGTGCTTATCAGGTGGAGGCGAACGGCAAAAAGATTACCTTTTTGGATACGCCGGGACACGCCGCCTTCTCGAAAATCCGACAACGCGGCGCAACGGTGACCGACATTGCCGTGTTGGTGGTGGCGGCGGACGACGGTTTCATGCCGCAGACGGAGGAAGCGTTGCGGTTCGCGCAAAAGGGAAACGTTCCCGTGGTGGTGGCGATCAACAAAATTGATGCCAAAGGCGCGGATTTGGATCGCGTCAAACAGCAGATGCAAAAGCACGGCATCATGTCGGAAGATTGGGGCGGGCAAACGCTCTGTATCGGTATTTCCGCCCTGAAAGGCACCAATGTCGATCAGTTGTTGGAGTTGATTCTGCTCCAGGCGGAAATGATGGATTTAAAAGCCAATCCGCAGGGCGCGGCGGAAGGCGTCGTCATTGAATCGCGCATCGAAGCGGGGCGCGGTGCGACGGCAACGGTGATTGTCAATAAAGGAACCTTGCGTTCCGGCGATGCGTTGGTGTGCGGCGGTTGTGTCTGCAAAGCCCGCGCGCTGTTGGACGAAAACAACCAACCCGTTAAAGAGGCGCGACCCTCGACCCCCGTGCAAGTACTCGGTTGGTCGGATGCACCGACGGCGGGCGCAACATTTCATGCCGCCAAAAACGAAAAAGAAGCCCGTCGGGAAGCGGAAGAAACGGCGCGTTCCGAACAAACGTCCGAAACAGGCGATGCGCGGAAAATTCAAAACATCGACGATCTGATGGCGGCATTGGACGCCAAAGAACAAAAAGTCCTGCGCGTCATTATCCGCGGAGACGTTCACGGCAGCGTTGAAGCATTGGTTGATTGTTTATCGGCAATCCAGAGCAAAAAGGTGGAGTTGACGATTGTGGATGCCGGCGTCGGGCAGATTACGCTTAACGACATTCATCTGGCACACGCTTCACAAGCGGTCATTGTCGGTTTTAACACGAAGCTTGAGAACGGCGCGCAGGCGGCGGCAAAGCACGACGGCGTACGGATTTTGCAACATAATATCATTTATGAACTGATCGATGAGGTCAAAAATGCCATGCGCGAACTGCTCGATCCCGAGTGGTCGGAGAATAAACTCGGTTCAGCGGAGGTTCGCCAACTGTTCACGGTGGCAAAACGCTCGATTGCCGGTTGCATGGTAGTCGCCGGGAAGATGGTGCACGGCGCAATGGCGCGGTTGGTTCGCAAGGGACAGGTTTTGGCGGATACGAAAATCGTGACCCTGAAACGCTTTAAGGACGACGTGAACGAAGTCAAATCGGGCTACGAATGCGGCATCGAACTCGGCAACCTGTCGGAACCCTTGTGCACGGGCGATGTCATTGAGTGCTACGAAAAGGTTTCGAAACTGCCTGATCTATGAAATCCTTTCGGCTCATCCGCATCAACGAACTGTTGAAACGCGCCATCAGCGACTATTTGCGGAAACATTACACCGCGGAAGCGGTCAGCATCACAATCACGCAGGTCAAAACCGTCGATGATTTAAAAAAGGCGGACGTCTATTTCTCGGTGTTCCGCCCGGAAAATCGCACAACAGCATTTCAATTTTTAAAAAAGGAACGCAATGCCATCCAATTCGGCATCGGTAAAGAAATACGCTTGAAATACACTCCGCAGTTATTTTTCGTCTGGGATGCGTTGTTGGAGAAGACGCATCAAACGTGGAAGGTTTTGAGAGAGGTGGAGGAGGAAAATAAATAAGAAGAATAAAAGAAGATAAGCAATACGCTTCGGACAGTATTTTGAGATACCTCTTCTTAACTTATCACTCGGAAATCACTTCTTCACTCTGGTAAATTTCTTAGAAAATGCTTGGAATTCCTCACCTCGTTCATCCCTCATCAGAAATGAGTCACTTCTTATCCCTCTTGCCTACCAATACCCCAACGCCTCCAAACACCTCCGGCTGGCAATCCCCCTCCTGCCTTTCGAAAGCCGATTTGTCGAAGCACGGTCTGAATCCCAACCGTCTTCATACCCTTGGCGAGCGTTCCTTCCAAAACGGCGAAGTTGCGTTTTTGACGGTTGCCGGCGGGTTGGGGACACGGCTCGGATTCGACGGTCCAAAAGGACTGTTTCCCGTGACACCCGTAACAGGGAAGACGTTATTTCAAGTTTTTTCGGAGAAATTGCGTGCTTTGCAACAACGTTACGGGCGAACGTTCCACTGGCTGATCATGACGGGGGAGGAGACCGACAAAGCCACGCGGGAAGCGTTTCGAACGCATGCGTGGTATGACGAAGCTTATCTGCATATTTTCAAACAAGGCACATTGCCGGCGTTTTCGACAAACAAGCAACCGCTGTTGAACGAAGACGGCAGCATCGTTTGCCTGCCGGACGGACACGGCGGGGTTTTTAAAGCACTGAAACAAGCCGACTTATTGTCGTTGCTCGAAACCAAAGGTATTCAAACACTTTCCTACTTCCAGGTGGACAATCCGCTGGTTCGTTTGGATGATGCGCTGTTTTTGGGTGCGCATTTGCATCAACAGTCGCAATTTTCGACCAAAGTCGTGGCAAAAACGCACCCGGAGGAACGCGTCGGGCTGTTTGTTCAAGACGGGCATCAACTGCGTTTGGTCGAATACAGCGAATTTCCGCCGTCGTTGCAAACAGCGCGCAACAAAGACGGTTTATTGAAGTATCGGTGGGGCAACACCGCCATTCATCTTTTATCGACAGACTTCGTTCAAACCTGCGCAAATCAAGAACTTCCGTACCACGTTTGCCGCAAGAAAATAAAAGCCTGGGATCTGATTGCCAAGACCGTGCAAACAACCGAGGGCTTGAAACTGGAACATTTTATTTTCGATACCCTGCCGCAGGCGAACAATCCGCTTTTATGGGAAGTCGCGCGCGAAGAAGAATTCAGTCCCGTCAAAAATGCGACCGGCAGCGACACGCCCGAAACGTGTCGTCGCGACCAAATTCGCCGCTGGTTGCGTTGGCTGAAGGCGGCGGATCCAACGTGGCTTGAAACGCAATTGAAAGAAAATCCCGATCCGCTGCTTGAAATTTCGCCGCTTTTCGCCGATAATAAAGATGACTTTTTAAACGCATGGAAGCGACTTCCCGAAAAACCGAAAACCCTGCACGGGTGCTGTCTGTAGAAACGCTCGTTCAGGAATTACAAACAGCCGCAGAAAAAAAGCTGTTGACGGAGGCGACTGTTGAAAACGCAACCGAGTTTCTGTGTACGCGCAACTTGCCGGCTTGGGCGATTGCGAGCGTATCGGAATTGGTGCAAAACGAACAGTGGGAGGAACTGAACAATCGCTTTTACAAATCCCTCACCTTCGGAACGGCGGGCATTCGCGGTCGCACCGTCGGAACCGTTCCGACAAAGGTCGAAAAACAGGGCGCGACTTACATCCGTGCTGCCGTCGGTTCCGCCTGTATGAATGATTTCAATGTGATTGCCGTCACCTTGGCGTTGTTTAAATACTGCGAGAAAACGTTGAGGGCAAACGACAGGTTCCCGACAAACCCGCGGCTGGTGATTGCGTACGATTCGCGACACTTCTCGGAGCACTTCTGCGAATTGACGGCGTCCGTTTGGAGTGCCTGCGGCGGCGAGGTTTATTGCTTCAACAGCCCGCGTTCCACACCGCAACTGAGCTTCTCGGTGCGTTGGCTGGAAGCAACCGCCGGGGTGATGATTACCGCCAGCCACAATCCGTTTTACGACAACGGCTACAAAGTGTACGGTCCCGACGGAGCTCAAATCGATGAAGCGCGGGCCACCGCCGTCACGCGGGAACTTCAAACCGTCGCGTTGATCGACACATTGCCTTACTTGGATTTACTTTATACGGAAAACGTCTTTTACCTTTCGCAAAAGGCGGATAACGCTTACCTGTCAACCTGTCGCGACGTTCTCATCAACCCGCGGCAGTTTCGGGAACGGAAGGAAACGCGCATCGTGTACACGCCGTTGCACGGCACGGGCTCCGTTTGTATTCTGCCGCTGTTGGAAGAATTCGGATGGGAACCGCATGTCGTCGCCGAACAACTGCCCATGGACGGAGCATT
>JAFVCI010000088.1 GCA_017479315.1 Opitutales bacterium
ATTTTTTGTAATCTTTATTTTTTGCATTGCGGCTTTGGTGTCGAAGTGTGTGGGTGTTGTGGGATATTTTTACATTATTTTTTGCGTGAAGCTTTCTTTGTATTTAAACCATCCCTATGTCCGCCTACGCCATCTACAACACGCCCCATAAAGACTTCAACCTCCTCCATTGGGGGCATTTTGACGCGCCCGATGCGTATTTTGCGCTCAAAATCGGAAACCAAACCATGGCGTTTGTTTCGGAATTGGAATATGCTCGTTGCCGCGCGGTCGGGACGTTTGACAACGTTTTTCTGTGGTTGGATATTCGAAAAGAGTTAAAGAAGCGGTTTCGAAGCGGTTCGTTTTGGCGAAATTTCTTTCAATTTCTGAGAGAAACTTACGCGGTTGATCGTTTTATTGTGCCCGATGATTTCCCGGCGGCGATTTATGGGGAAATTGCGGGACAGGTACCGATTTCGTTCGATGCGTCCTTCTTCGAGCAACAGCGGGCGATTAAAACCAATACGGAAATTGCGGAAATTCGCAAAGCGTGTACCTTAACGGCGGAGGTGTTGCAAGAAGCCATTCGTATCCTTCGCGAAAGTACCGTTGAGAAAGGCATTTTGTACTTTGAAGGCGAAATCTTAACGTCCGAACGGTTGCGGGCGATGATGGAAGTGTATTGTTTGGAACGCGGCGGAATTGCCGACGGAACCATCGTTGCCTGCGGGAAGGACAGTGCGTATCCGCATTGCGTCGGCAACGGAGCGTTACGCGCCGGCGAGTTGATTGTCATTGATGTTTTCCCGTACCTGAAGACGTCGCATTTTTACGGGGATATGACGCGCACGGTTGTTAAGGGGCACGCAACGTCGGAACAAAAGAATATATACCAAGCGGTACTCGATTGCCAAACGGCGCTTTTGGAACAATTGCGCCCGGGCGTATTAACGTCGGATTTACAGATGTTTGCGTTGCGTTTTTTTGAAGAACGCGGGTACGGGTTGAAGCGTACCGAATTCGGTACGGAAGGTTTTATTCACAGCGTCGGACACGGCATCGGTTTGGATATTCACGAATATCCGTCCGTCGGTTCAAAACCGATCGCATTAAAACCCGGGATGGTGATTACCGTCGAACCGGGTTTGTATTTTCCGACCGTCGGCGGTGTTCGCATTGAAGACGACGTTTTAATTGCGAATGACGGTTGTGAGATTTTGACATCCTGCGACAAAACGTTGGAGCTTTCATAGGTTCGTTTTTCATTTTCGCTTCCAAAAACGACGTACAAAGGGTGTTTATCGGCAATGTGCTCCGAAGTTTTGAGTGCAACGGTGTAAGAATGCTCCGAAAGAGAACATTTGCCGTCGGTTGATTTTGGTCGCTTTCAAAGGTTCGCATTGAATGTTTTTTAAAAAAAGCGTACCATTCCTCTGTAAGCGAAAAATTGCTTTTTGCGGTAATAGAGAAGAAACGTGCGGAAGTTTTTCGATCGATGGGGTGTCGTTTGCGCGCTGGCGGCGAGCGTCATCGTTACGTGCGTGTTGCGTTGTTCGAATGCAACAACCTTATCGTGGACGAAGACGTTCGTCGATGTTTGTGAATTATTCGGCAAAGTTTTCATGAACGGACTGAAAATGCTTGTGGTGCCGTTGATTGCTTCCTCTTTAATTTGCGGCATGGCGGGTTTCGGTTCGCGCGCCGAATGCAAACGCCTCGGGTTGAAAACGTTTTTGTTTTATTTCCTGAGTTGTGCGGCGGCGGTTCTCATCGGATTGTGTATGGTCAATACTGTCAAACCGGGTCGGGTCGATGCGGCGTTGGCGGGAAAAATTCTCGGTCAGGCGAACGTTTTGCCGGAGCATTTTGTCGGCATTAACGCCGAAAGCACCGCTAAATTGTCGGATTTTTTTCTGCGCCTCATTCCGACGAATGTCGTATCCGCGGCCGCCGACAATACGCAAATTTTGGGTCTCATTACCTTCAGTCTGCTGTTCGGCTTCTTCATCGGTCGCCTGCCGAATGCCCTGCGCGATCTGCAATTGCGCTTTTGGGAGGGGTTGCAGCACGTTATTCGCGACATTACCCGCATCGTGATTGCGTTTTCTCCGTTGGGCGTCTTTGGGCTCGTGACGCCGATTCTGCTCAACGCCGGGTTGGATGTTTTGAAACCGCTGTCGGTGTTTGTATTGACGGTGTTGGCGGGTTTTGCGCTCTATACGTTCGGTTTTTTGTGGCTGTTGTTGCGCTTTGTCGGGAAAATTCACCCGTGGGCGCACTATAAGGCGATGTTCCCGGTGACGTTGACGGCGTTTTCGACGTCCTCTTCCGCCGCTTCGCTGGGGATTGCGTTGGATACCGTCGAAAGGGTTTCGAAGGTCTCGCCCCGAACGGCGCGCTTTACGTTGCCGTTGGGGATTACGATCAACATGTGCGGAACGGCATTGTACGAATGCGTGGTCGTTCTTTTCCTGGCGCAACTTTATCAGGTGACGCAAGGCATTGCGTTCGGCTTTTGGAACCAGGTAACGGTTGTCTTAATGGCACTGTTAACCTCGGTCGGAGTTGCCGGCATTCCCGCTTCGGCATTGATTGCCATCACGATGATTGTCGGTTCGGTCGGGTTGCCGATCGAATCCGTCGGGATTATTTGGGTGGCGGAACGATTGCTGGACATGTTTCGGACGGCGGTGAACGTTTTCAACGACACCTGCGGGACGGTCATCATTGCACGCACCGAAGGCGAAGCGACGGCGTACGAAAGGATGAAATAAACGAATATGCAAAAAGAAGACAAAGAAAAACCTCATCGTCTCTTTCTCGGTTGCCACTTTGGTTTCCCTGCGCTGTATATGATTGGTTTGATAACCGGTTTTGTATCGGGAGAATTCTTTGAATTGGAAATCTATGGACCTCTTTTGTTTTTCTTTTTAATCTTTGGCGCGGCTTTCCCTTTGTTTGTCATATGTCGGACGACGTACTCCCTGTCTGCTCGTTTTATGGCGAAGCAACAAAGGTTTTTTATTTTTTGTACGGCGAGTATTCCTTATTCTGTTTTTTTATGCAGAGACAGAGGAATCGTAAAAAAAACTGTGGAAAGCTTATGGGAAAGTTCCGTGGGCGATCGTTTGCCGTTTCTTTTTGATCTGACAGGCAGTTTCTATTGCTATGTTGTCGTGATTTACCTTCTGTCCGTCTTTATTACCTTTGTCATTTTCTTTCCGTTTAGAAAAAAGGAAAGTGCCTTACAAAAAATAAACGGAATATTTGCAAAAATTACACCTTTTGTTTTTTGGGCAGGATGGTGTTTTTTTTTACTTTTTTCCGCTGTATCTTTCGGTATCGGGGCAAGGCTCGTGTAATTTATAGCAATCTCGATGAAAAATTTCTTAAACGGTTGTGGATTTTTGACGGGCATTCCTATCTTGATTTTAATGTCGAAGTTAATTTATGACATATCCGATGGAGGGCTAGCGGTTACGGTGAATGCCTCATGTGGCGCCGCATTTCTTCTTATATCAAGCATTTTATATTTAGGATCATATCTTTTGAGCGGTCTGTTGATGTTGAACAAACAGCGGCAGATATTTCTTTTTTATGTAACAAGCATCCTTTATTGGGGTCTCAATTGGACCTTCACCTTCGTGGTGCCAATGAATTATTTTTTCCATGGTCAACTTTTACGCTTTATCCAAGGCCATTTTGTACTTTCTTTTGTACTTTCAACTTTTTTCGAATGGTTCGTATGGTGGGTATTATCCGTCTGCCTTGCCATCATTATTTCCCGTTTCACGAGCGACGGGTTTTTACAGAAGACGAATCGGATATTTTCAAAAATCGGTCGATGCCTTTGTTGGATTGTCTTGTTTTTCCTGTCCATTTTTGCTTTTTTGCTTTTGTATTGGTTTACTCAGCTGCGATAAGCCGAAAACTTCGTTTCTTCGAAGAGAATGCCTTTAACGGGAACCGCGGTCGGAAGGAAGAATTTTTCCTTTAAAAAGCAGAGAAGATTTGTTAGAAGGAGCCTGGATATACCCTCGAACATCACGCGACTTTTGAACGGGATTGTTGTCACATTTACTTTCCTGCGTTGTGTAGCTGATGTTGCGTTCTTCGATGAATCATTTGAAAGCATCCCTGTCCGAACCCCTCGACTCCTTCCTGTCTCACCTGGATCTCGAATGCGGTTTGTGCGAACATACGGTATTTTGCGCTAAAGTTTAAAGATAAAAAGGTTTAAACAGAGATTGACTTCATGAAACATTTCCGAACAAACATGAAAAGTTGGCCGGAGCCTTGTCTTCTTTTGTTGAGCGGATCCGTTACTTTTACGGTTGAATGGTTCCTGATGTTCATCGTTTCCGAAATGACGAACGAATCTTCTCTGAACGCGGCTGGGGCGGTTGTTGTCTTTTTGTTTTTTCTGCCCGGCGGCGTTATTGCCGTGAGTTTTGTACTGATCGTTTGTTGTCTTGTAACGTATGTCGCATCGGCGTTTTTATTGTCAAACAGACAACAATTGTTGTTCGTCTTCCGGACAGCCTGTTGTTCTCATTTTATCTTCATGTTCGGAATATCTTTATTTATCCATTCTGCCTTCCTTACGGGAGAAGCCGATGTGTGTTTCGGATTTATCCTGGGGTCTCCGTTTTGGTGGGTACCTTTCGTAGTCGTATCCGCAATCGCCTGGGTATCGTCAATTTCGTGTGCCTTTGTGGTTGCTTTCGTTCTAAGCCACGAAAGAAAAACGCTTTTTTTAAAAGTTAACGGGATGTTTGAAAAAATGATGCAATTCCCGTTTCGTGTGTGGGCGGTGCAAGCATTGATTTCGTTTGTATTCCTTATTTGCGCGTTTATTTGCGGATACATTTATTTGTAGTTTCGGCAAATGATAATTTTTCCCGTCCCTTAATTTTTCCCGTGTCGGCATGAATTCTTTGAAACCCCCTCTGTCCGAACCCCTCGATTCCTTCCTGTCTCACCTGGATCTCGAATGCGGTTTATCCGAACATACGCGCGCTTCTTATCGTTACGATATTCTGCAATTCACGGAACTGACGAAGGTTCAATCTTTTGAAGCGGTAACGGAACGCGACACGGAGGCGTGGCAAAACGCGCTTTTGGATCTAAAGCCTGCGTCACGCGCGCGGAAACTGGCGTCGTTGCGTCATTTTTTCGATTTTTTAATCAGGAAAAATCTTGTTTCCCACAATCCGTTGGAGCATGCGGTCGTTCCGAAATTAAAGCGAACCCTTCCGCATACGTTGACGTTAAAGGAAGTTCAAAACCTGCAGGGAAGCACGGTGTTGTCGACGCCGAACGGTCTGCGCGATCGCGCGATGATTTCCCTCATGTACGGTTGCGGTTTGCGCGTTTCGGAGGTTTGCAAGCTGCCGTTGCAGGCGATTTTCCTCAACGAAGGTTTTTTGAAAATTTTCGGTAAAGGCAGCAAGGAACGTTTGGTGCCGCTGGGATCGGTGGCGCAGACGCATTTGGAAGCCTGGCTGGTGCACGGACGCCCGAAATTTGCCAAAAAAAACAGTCAATCTTTCGTCTTTCTCAGCCAACGCGGCAGTGCGATTTCGCGCAAAACCTTCTGGGTGCATTTGAAACGTTACGCGCACGATATCGGTTTGGAAACGCCCGTCAAACCTCACCTTCTTCGGCACACGTTCGCAACGCATTTGTTGTGCAACGGAGCGGATTTGCGCAGTATTCAGGCACTGTTGGGGCACAGCGACATCTCGACAACGCAAATTTATACCCACCTCAACCCGTCGCAGTTGCAGGAAACGTACAACCGTTGTCATATCCGTGCCAAATAACGGATATCGGAACGCCCTTTTTTACAAAAAATGCCAAAAGTACGTTGACAAGCGGCGTGCAACGTCTACGATAACGGTTGAGTTGGCGGAATATAATGGCGAACATCAAGTCTTCAAAAAAGTCGATTCGCAAAATCGCAAAGCGGACGTTGCGGAATAAAGCGGAAAAGAGTCGCATTAAGACGGCTTCCAAGAAATTGGAGGCGTTGAAGGAAAGCGGCGATGCGGAGGCGATTAAGGCGGCGGCGAAGGCTTTGATGTCCGTGGTCGATAAAGCCGGCAAGCACGGCGTTTGGCACGAAAATAAAGTCAATCGCATTAAAGGACGTTTGACGCCGCTGATTTTCGGAGTTGGTTCAAAAAAAGCGGGGGATGCGACAGAGGCGACAGGATTGGTTCCGCCGTCAGCGGAAGATGCCGAAGCAACGGTGGCGATTGAAACAAGCGAAGTTCCGGAGGTAACGGCAAAAAAAGCGGTTGCGAAAACAACCGCCGGGAAGAAGACGGTTGCCAAGAGACCTGTCGCTAAGAAAACCGTAGCGTCAAAGGCAACGGCGACGAAGGCAAAGAAAAGTTCTTCGAAAAAGTCGGAATAAGGAAAGATAATTTCTTCCAATCCATTCGGAGGCTCCGTCAAAGGAGCCTCTTTTGGTTTTCGGGGATGTTTGCCTTGGAACCTTTGAATGTGGGTAAATCAGACGGTTTTGTCGTTAAAAGAACAATGGCGTGACGGTTTTGTCTCAGTTCCTTGCCGGCACGCGATTGAAGTAACATCCCATTCCCTTCAAAGGTTCCGTTGGTTGCTGTATGTTGGCGACGTCCGATCAATTTCCACGTCTTTTTAAACGCGTTTCGGTATGTTTCTTATAAAGCGCAATACGCGCGGGACATTGAAAGATTTTCTTTGTCATTTCCTTAAAAGAATGGTTCTTTGAAGGTATGTTTCGGAACGGTTTCGGAAGAGGGGCGTTGACGGTGGCGACGGTATTGCAACTGTCGGCGGTGCGGGCGGCGGAAGAAAGTGTATCTTTGCTGTTGACGTCCGATCCGAAGGCATCGGTCGAAGCGCGACCGTTCGGTATTGCCGCCTGTGTCAACGGCGAACCGATTGCCTGCGACGAAGTTCGGAAAGCGGCGGCTGAATTGAAGGTTGCGCCGACGGAAGCGTTGAATTTGCTGATTGAACAAAAACTGCTTGAAGCGGATTTTAAGAAAAAGGGCGGCAAAATTTCCGATATGCACGTGGATGCGCAGGTGGAAACAATGGCGAAGGAGCATTTTAACGGCAATCGCGAGTTAATGCGACAGGTGTTGCGGCAACAGGGGCAATCGCTGTACGGTTTGAAGCAGGAACTGCGAAAGTCCATGGTTACGAACGCGTTGCAGTCGGGGCAGATGCCGTCGCGTTTTACCGTTAGTCCGCAACGTATTACGGCGTATTACGAAGCACACGCAGCGGATTTTCGCGAAGAGGCGCGCTATTGTTTGAAACAAAGCGGTTTTAAGGCGAACGAGACCGTCGATATATCGCAGGAAGTCGGTGCGGAAGAGGCTAAAAAAACAGAAACGTTGACGAAGGAAGCCTGTTTGAAGCGACTGTTAGCCGAAAAAACATCCTTGTCGGACATTCAAAAACAACTGGATACGTTTCGTACGGAGGCGATTTGGTATAAAGCATCGGAATTGGATCCGAAATTGGTGCAGGCACTGGATCAACTTTCGGACGGTTCTCAAACGGCGTATCTTCACATCGGTGATGTTTGGGTAACGTCGGTGCTGGTCGAAAAAAAAGAAGGGCACTTAAAACCGTTGGCGGATGTTCAGGGTGCGATCGAAGAATGTTTGTTGGCTGGAAATGCTCAGGAACGGCAACGAGCGTACCTGCAACGGTTGCGCGAACGGGCATCGATTGTGATTTTTTAGAGATTGCCGGAGCGAAACGGTTCTTATGAAACATAAAAAGTGTTTTGGATTTTTGCTGATTGAAGTCATGATGACCCTGACGGTACTCGGCGTTTTGGGTGGTGTTTCTCTTTATTTCGGCGGGATTATCATGCAAAAGGTTCGATCCTTTCAGGAAACCGCCGAAGGACTTCGCATCGCAACCGTTATTGCTTCGTATCATGATGAAACCGGCTTCTTCCCGGCAATGCGCACGGATTGTTGGGAGGATATTCATGATAACTCCGAAGCTTTTATCGATGCCGTAACGGATGTTCTTGACGACGGTTGTTTTACGTCCGAGGAGAGGTGTAGCAAAAAACTGAACGTGCGAATTTGGGTTTTGGGGAAGCAACGCATTTCTTGTTCGAAGGCATGCGAGGCTTTAAGTCGAATGTTGCATCGTACGATTGCGCCTTCGGAAGTTCATGCATTTAATAACGAAGTTTTATGGTTTCTTCCGAAGAAAGATGACGAATTTGCCGGCTATTCCTGCGGATTTTAGTGCTGCGCGGAAACGGTTTAAAAATGGCGCATAAAGTAATCTTCGGATGTGGAACCTCCGTGATTTTTTGAGGATAGTACAACCATCCTTACGGAAGATCTTTTTAAGGGGCGGCGTACATCCGAAGTTTAGATACTTCCGAGATTCCGATGTTTCAGCCTGATAAATCGACTTTACAGCTTAATCGTACTGCTGAATTGCATGATGCTGGAAACAATACCGAGTGCCAAAATACCGACGAGGAAGAAGGCAAAGCCCAACGCGCCCGAGGTAATCGCCTTTGTCAACCGCCCGAGGCGCGTATCCAGTTCCGCGTTATGCAGTTTATAAACTTCCTTGAAGCTGTCCTTCAAATTGCCCGTGCTTTCACCCACCATCAAAACATCCAGCGCGAGGTCGGTAAAAAGCGGCGTTCTTTCGGTTTTAAAGGCGTTTGTCAGCGCGACACCGTCGTTAATTTTCTTGCGCGCTTCCTGGAATTGGTTGCGCAGAAAACTGTTGCGAATGGCGCGCTCCGTCAGGCGCATCGATTCGGTCAAATTGACGCCACTGCCGAGCAACGTCGCCAGCAGATTGGAGACGCGGCAAATTTCCGTGTACTGCAAAATCCCGCCGAAAACGGGCAGTTTTAACGCAATGCCATCGGTTTTGACGCGCGTCGCTTCGGATTTTCGAGCGGTACGCAGAAAAATCACTCCCGCAATCGCCGCCACAATCGCAATCGGCATGCCGTACAGCATCACGTTCGAACAACCGATGAGAATTCTTGCCGGAAGCGTCAAATGCCCGCCCATCGCCGTCAGCATGCCCTCGATGCGGGGAAGAAGGAAAAACAGGAAGAAAATCACCAAACACACCGCGGCAATCGTCACAAACAGCGGATACATCAAGCCGCCGATGACTTTCTTTTTGAGCTGTTCGCGCTCCGTCAAAAGTCGAATGACATCGGCGAGAACGGGCGCGATGTTGCCGGTGCTTTCCGCCGCTTCCAGCGGATACACGATATCGCCGCCGAAGATGTTCGGGTACATTTTGAGTGCCGTTCCGAGGCTTTTTCCTTCGCTCAAATCGCGCCAGAGAACGATCGCCAGATCGCGCAGTTTCGGATCCTGCAATCGCGTTTGCAGAATGCGCAACGTGTCACCGATCGCCAATCCCGCGCCATGCAACTGCAACAGACGTTTTAAAAACGGCAACGCGAGTTTGGAATCAAAGCTTTTAAGTCGAGTCGCCGCACCGTTCACATCCGACGACGGTTTTTTGGAAATTAAAGCACACATAAAAGTAACAGAATACTGCTTCTAATATACGCCGTTTGCGGCAGGAAGACAATGTTTCTTTTGGAGGTTCTTGTTTGAGTTGAGAGATATATCCGTCTTTTTTAAATTCCTATTGAGTAACGAAATAAAATTTATCCTGGCTATTAAAGTGTGCTTTAATGGGAAACATCCAACCGAACAATTTGCTCGATCCGTAATGAAATGTCCTTGTATGTTTTGGATACGTGAGCCGATTCACCGCTTTTTTGTGCTTCGAATGTTTTTTTAAGATGCTTGTATTTTTTAAAACAGACTACTTTTGAAGCACAATTGCCCCTATAAACCGTTTGGATTATCGTCGTGCCAAAAATAAAAACTTTCAGAACGAGATAATACGCTACACGAACGCCTCTAAGCGGCAACAACCCTACGCCGCCGCATCCACGCCTTCGACGCCCGTGCTGGCTTCCGACAGATCGATGGCGGCGAAATGGATCAGTGCACTCCAACTTGTCAATCCGCGCTTAACCTGTTCCCAACCGTTCTGTAACAGCGTATGCATGCCCTCCGCAACGGCGATCTTCTTAATCTCCATCGCGGATTTATTCTTCAACATCGCTTCCCGAACAGGCTCCGTAACGCTCAGAAGCTCAAAAATTCCGACACGTCCCTTGTAACCCGTATGACGACAGGCGTCGCAACCGACTGGCTCCTTGATCAAATTCGCGTATTGCATTTCCGATACCGGAATTCCGAGTTGCCGCATCTGCGATTCGAGCTTTTTCGGATCGATTTCCGCTGTTTTGCAACAATGCGGGCACAAACGGCGCACCAGACGCTGTGCCAAAATCATTTCCACCGATGCGGTAATCAGGAAGGGTTCGATACCCATGTCAACCAAACGCGTCAACCCGCCCGCGGCATCGTTGGTGTGCAATGAACTCAACACCAAGTGACCCGTCAGAGAGGCGCGAATGGCAATGTCGGCGGTTTCTTTATCGCGAATTTCACCGACCATGATGACGTCCGGATCCTGACGCAGAATACAACGCAACGCGCTGGCAAAATCAAAGCCGATCTCGCTGTGCACCTGCGATTGGTTAATGCCTTCGATTTCGTACTCCACCGGGTCTTCGACGGTGATGATACGGCGATCGGGTGTACGGATACGGCGTACAAAGGAACTCAGCGACGTGGATTTACCGGCTCCCGTCGGTCCTGTCACCAAAATGATACCGTAGGGCTTGTGGATGTTTTGATCGATGACCGCAACATCGCGCTCCAACATCCCGAGTTCTTCAATCGTCACGGGGCGATTGCTGTTGGTCAACAGACGCAAACTGACGCTTTCGCCGTACATCACGGGCAACGTGGACACACGGATATCCAGTTCAATCGGACCGGACGAAAAGTGGATACGACCGTCCTGGGGGCGACGCTTTTCGGAAATGTTCAGTCGCGCCATGATTTTGAGGCGCGAAATAACGGCCGCCTGCACCTTAACCAAGTTATCGGGAACCCGCACGGGAACCAGCTGACCGTCGATACGATAGCGGATTTGAAGTGAATTCTTCTGCGGCTCAAAATGAATATCTGTGGCGCGCTCCGTCACCGCCTTGACGATAATTTCATTGACGAAGCGGATGATGGCGGCATTTTCATCCTCCTCGACCACCTCCTTCGTTTCCTGCGCTTCTTCCGCCAATTTCGAATCGAGGCTGTCGGAACCGACACCGAAATTGCGAACAATCGCATCGGTCACCTCCTGCGGGTAGGTTAGGTACCAAACGGTCTTTTTGCCACACGCCATTTCGATCCAGCGAACGGCTTCCGCGCTCGGCGGCCACACGGTCACCAAATGCAACGCACTTGCATTGCCGCCATCCGATTGGATCGGAAGACACTGATAGGTATGGATGAGGCGCAAAGGAAGAACCTTTGTCGCATTCTCCAAAACTTTAAACGTTTCGACAAACGGAATGCCGAATTCCTGCGAGATCTTCTCGGCGACGGATTTCAGCGGGCGATTGGTCAGCTTTGAAAGCTGTTGCATGCGTTCGTGCAACGGCGCACGAAGAAGTTCCGCCTGCTGATTTTCATCCAGGTCGGCAAATGCGTTGGGAACGGAAGCGGTACGTTGTGATAAACTCATCGGTTAAAATTGTTAAACGGTTTAATAAAAAGTCATCGTGACAGCAGATTTGCGGAAAAATGTTGCTTCCCGCGTAACAACCGACTCCATCTGAGCGGCGCATGCATCACGAAAAGTACATTGTTGCAAATCCATCGGTTAAAATTGTTCAATAAAAAAAAATTGCTATGGCAGGATCTGTCCGAAAGAACCGATCCGCCTTCGAAACACCCGAAAAAACCTTTGATTTTGTCTGAGATGGCAATATTGTCGGAGACGAAAGCGATATATTGCCGCACATTCATTAGTCAAAATCGTCGAATAAAAAGTCATCATCGTAATAAGATGAAGTGTAATCGTTGTAGCCACCATAGGAACCGCCGCCACGCGACGTGTCTTTCTTCCGTTCCTGCTGACGAATTTCCATCACATCACCGGTAATGGTATTCTTGACCGTTAAAATCGTCTTCTTTGGCATGCCCTGTTTATTTTCTTCCGTACGGTGGCTTACGTAAACAAAAGGCACTTGGTCGCTTGGTTGATCGGAACGGATCCAACAACGTTTTTTAGTTGAGATGACTTCGATGCTGAATTGGGTGTACGGTTCTCCAGTTGCTGGATCTCTGACACTGCTTACACTCTGAAGATTAAGCTCATCCGCTTTTTTGGAAGCCCAATCATCATCGCTTTTCTTTTCTTTTTCTTCGGTTTTCTTCGCAGTCGCACCGAACGGCAGGAAGGGATTGCGCGCCAAAAGCGATGCCGTCCATTGCGCCCTTACGTCGCCTCCCGCGGCATCGGTTGAACTCGCCGCATCCGCTTTCTTGTTTTCCGAATCCGTCGGCGCAAGCGCGGGATCGGAAGCAGGAATGCCCGAAGGTTTTTGTTCGTTGTTAACGGAAGTCGCCGAGCGATTATCCGTCGTTGTTGTCTCAACGGCTGTTGCCGAAGCAATACCACCGTTGTTGTCGTTTCGAGGTGCCGCACGGAGCGAGGACACGACCCCCGCTCCCGTACCGTCCCGCATAAGAACGGACAACAACAAAAGAACAACAACCTTTTTCATAACAACCGATATGAACAACTTATGCGGGACACGGTCTTATTTACCTGCGACGATGTGCACGAACCCGCGGTCTTTGATTGACTTCCGACTTCGTCGGTTCCGTAATCGTCTGACGCGCCTTGCGAACCGCAGATCTTGATGCCCGTCGGCCTTGAACCGCCTGTTGAGCCTGAACCTTCGGCTCCGCGACGGCACGGTGCGCCCTGCGAATGTGCCCGCGTCTCGAAGTTGGTGCCTCGGAAACGTTCGTTTGTGCAGTACGAGCGGCAGAAGCCTTTCTCGCATGTGCCCTTCTCGAAGCTCTCGAAGCACTTTCTTCCCGCGCCTGACGCTCCGCACGCTCGGCACGCGCCTGCATTTGCTTTTCTTTGCGAATTTGACGCGCTTCTTCGGCTTCGGCTTTGCGCTCCGCCTTCAACTCTTCTTCCCGCGCCTGACGCTCCGCACGCTCGGCACGCGCCTGCATTTGCTTTTCTTTGCGAATTTGACGCGCTTCTTCGGCTTCAGCTTTGCGCTCCGCCTTCAACTCTTTGATGCGCTGTTTCCGCTTGTCATCTTCGTCCATTTCGGGTTTATCCGAGAAACGTCCCGTCTCTTCGTAGGCATTGACTTCATCCCGCGTTTTAGACGTCAGATTCTCTTTGTACAGCTCCGTATCCTCGCGGACGGCTTCGTTGTTCTGTAACAGAACCGGACGGATGAAAACGATCATCTCCGTTGTTTCCTCGGATTTTCCTTTGCCTGTGAACAGCTCGCCGATACCCGGAATGTCGCCTAACAGGAACGTCTTGCGTTTGGTACGGGTCGTTTCTTTCTTCTTAAGACCGCCGAGAACAATCATTTCGCCGGATTTCGCCGAAACGAACGATTTGAGCTGACGTTTGTTGATGTACGGAATCGTCACGCGATTGTTTGAAGAACCAACCGCCATGGAATTTGCCGTAAAGTTGTCGATCTTTTGATCGATCTCCAGTTGAACCGTACCATCGGTACCAATCCACGGCTTGATGGTCAGCACGATACCGGCATCTACCTGATCCACCGTGCTGTTGGAAACATCCGCATCGGTCGATCCGGAACCGGCTTTCGTCTGCAACGCCTTAATGTACGGACGCGTTTCAACCACGCTCAACGTCGCTTCGCGCGCATGCGTCGTCAGCAACGTCGGCGACGAAACAATCTTAATGTTTTGTTTCGTCTTTGCGGCATTCAG
>JAFVCI010000089.1 GCA_017479315.1 Opitutales bacterium
ATGGGTTATCGGTGCCGATACGGTGGCGATCTTCGGCTCGACCGTCTTCAATAAACCGAAGGATCTTGCCGATGCCAAACACACGTTGCAACTGCTGTCAGGGAAGACGCATTCGGCGGTGACGGGGTTGGCGATTGTTTGCAAAACGGCAAATTTTCGTTATGTGACGACCGTCGAAACGAAAGTTACCTTTGACCCGATTGACGACACTTTCATCAGCCGTTATCTGGAAGAAGTAAAACCTCTAAAAAGTGCCGGTTCCTACACCATCCGCCACCCGCTCACGCAGACCTTTGTGCACTTAGAAGGTTCGCAAACGAACGTTTCCGGTTTCCCGACGGAAGCGTTTCGGGAAATTTTGAAAACCCTGCCACGAGAATAGAATGTACTCCGTTATTTAAGACTGTCCGTAAAAGGGTTTGTGTTGCAGAGAGTTCTTTGGCAGGCGCGGGAATAAAGGCGATGGACATGCCTTTCAAAAAAACACAAGCCGACGTACACAAACATTAACACATAAGGATAGTTTTGTCGGCGAATTGGAGCACATCCTAAAAGCGCAACCATTTCCCGCCGACGAATGCCAACGGCAATGTTTCGGCTTTTTCGTCCGGCAATCCTTCATATAAGCCCGATTGGCGAAATTTCTCAATCCATGCATTCATTTGCGAAACAACATCATCAACCTTATTCAAACGCAGAAGTTTCACCTCTCCTGTCCGCAGTATCATCCGCAATTCAACCTCGTACGTCGGATACAGCGTTTGCATCGCCTGCCCGTACAGCAACAGTTGCCAACCGTAACCGCTTTTCAGCGTTCTTGGCGTAAAGGTTTCGTTGAGCCCCGATTTGTAATCGATGATGACGATTTTTCGTTGTTCCTGATGCACCGCCAGCAGATCAATACGTCCCGTATATAGACTTTCTTTCGGCAAGGTATATTCGGAATAAAGCTTCCAACCGTCATGTAAAAATTCTTCACATGCCGCCGCCATCGTAAGACTGTACTCCAATGCCCGTTGATGCCGCTGTTGCAGAAGAGAAACGTTCGGATGATGCCGTCGGAGCTTTTCCCAACGGACATCGGAACGTTGATGAATAAGTGCTTCCCATGCATTCAAATCGCGCGGTTGGCGGTCAAAGATTAAGTTGTCATGAATGCTTTCACCCAAAAAGAGAGCCTTTGATACCGTCGGATGCAATGGTATGTGGACGGCTTTTAAAATTTTCTCCAGCCACGTTTTCCGCGGGCAGAGGTAAAAACGTTCCCAGCTTTTACAGGAAAAACGAATAAACTCTTTCGGTATGCGCAGGATATCCTTTGCCTGCAGGCTAGTTTGAACGTCCGAAGGAACCGTTTTTTCATCCCGAATGTACTTTGGAAATTGCAGAACATTTGCTTTCGGATATTGTTCGTACATACTCGCCGCAATCGACAATGCATTGCTGACCGTTATGTACGTTCGACCATCCGTCGTTACTCCAATCGTTTGTGGGAAATGACTGTTCGCTCCTGTCCCTGTCGACAGCTCTTTCGAAACAACCCTTTTCACCGATAACAAGTCCTCCGTTCCGATAAGCTCGGAGGGGGTCTGTTTCTCTGCAAGCGGTTGCAGGGGGGCACCGTTTCGATCCCGCAACGGAACGCCCAAATGTAACGCTCCGCCGCGACGGGAAACTTCGTATATCCACGCCAAAATATCCGCATCCGTCCCGCTTCCCGTCGCAATCGCCTGCGGGATAAAACTTTCTTTTATCAGCAACCAAACGGCTTCGTCCCACCGCAGTACATTGATTTCGAAGCCCGAATGGTATTGCAAAAGACGTCGCAGATACGAAAAAAATGCGTGCTTGGTGACCGTTAACGGACAATTTTTCAAGGCGAACAGGTGTGTAAATTCCGAAGGCGGTTTTGTGTTTTGAAGCAATGTTATATAGTTGCCGATGGCGGCGGAAGCGGGAAAATCGCAACACTCAAACGGTTCAATCCATGCTTTTCCGTTTTGCAAAAGATATTCGCGCAAAACATCAAAATCCTCCGTTAGGCACTCCCGAAACGCTTCATCGCAATCGCGTTGCCATGTTTCAAGTGTTTCGAAGCTAACCGTCGTTTGCGCATACGCCAAAAAACTTCCGATCGTTCCTTCTTCCTTCCAATCCAACCACGTTAAAGCTTGCTTCGGCGACGGTTTTCGGAACAACGTCATCAACGGATCGGCGGTCGGGAGTAAAATTCCACAGGCATTCGGGAATTGCGTCTTCATGCGCTCAACCCACGCATAACCGTCGGCAATGCTTCGATGCGGATAAAGATGAACATTACCCAACTCATGTGCGGACGTATTTTGAGAAAATGTCCGTTGCAAAATGAAAAACTCGCGACATTGCAAAGCACTCGCAAGGCATTGTTGTTGTTTTTGCGAAAACGATTCGAATAAAATACAACGCTCAAACGGTACTTTTACCTCCAAGTCGAAATTCCAAAACGCATACGATTGTTGACTCAACCACGTTTCGCAGGTCTCGTCTTTAAATTCCAAAAGGGACGGATCGTCAAATTCGTCGAAATGCTCCGACAACAGGGCAATTTCGGGCGAAACGGGCTTCAAACCGCAGGCGTTTAACAGCGAACTCGGCGTATAGAGCCGTTCGCGCGGAAATTCGGGATAAAATCGCAAAAATTGTTCCAAAAAATGCGCCTGCGGTACGACGATGCCGTACGAAAGTGATTTATTGATGCAGTTTTGCAGCTGTTCGAAACTTTCTTCGGCGGAAGTTGCCAAAAGCGTATGCACCGTCGTCATGGCTTATTTTATTAAGGGAAAATTCATTTTTCGCATCAATCCAAACACGAAAACACATCCGTTGACGGAAACACTGCACACAGGAAATAATTTTGGCAAAAACATGCAAACATTTTATCTTAGAAACGAGAAAATGTCCGATTTTGAACATTCTTTCCGCCACGCCTTATTGCAATGGTTTCGTCAAAGCGCGCGCGATTTGCCGTGGCGGCACAATCCGTCTTTGTACAAAACCGTCGTGTCGGAATTCATGCTTCAACAGACGCAGGTAAAGACTGTCCTGCCGTATTTTGAACGTTGGATGAAAATTTTCCCGAATTTCGAAGCTCTCGCGTCCGCACCCGTCGAAGCCGTCCTGCACGCATGGGCGGGTCTCGGTTATTATGCGCGTGCACGGCATCTGCAGCAAACCGCGCAACGCTTTGTTCAAAATCCGCCGCGGTCGTATCGCGATTTATTGACCTGCCCCGGCGTCGGTTCTTACACCGCCGCCGCGATTGCGAGCATCGCTTGGAACGAACCGATTGCCGTTGTTGACGGCAACGTTGTTCGGGTACTGGCGCGCGTTTTCAATTATTCCGAGATTTTTACGTCCAAAGCCGCCGCGATCGTTTGGGCGACACCGCATGCGCAACGCCTGTTGGATAAGAAACATTCGGGAATTTTTAACGAAGCGATGATGGAACTGGGAGCCGTTGTGTGTACACCGATGGCACCCGACTGCAAACATTGTCCGATCCGAACGCTTTGCAAAGCCTTTCGGGAACATACCGTCGAAATCTGCCCACACTTTCATTCGACACCGCACTTTAAAAAAACCGTCAACCGTCTGTGGATTTTGACGAACGAGGCATTACTTTTGGAACCGTCGCGTATCGGCAACAAACAGTTATGGGAACTGCCGAAGTTAACGGAAGAACGAAAGGTACAATTTTCGAATTTAAAGGAGCTATTCCGCGCCAAACGCAGTATTACGAATACGACTTACACGGAAGTTGTTTATCAACCGCATCCGTTGATGAACGAAAACCGCTCGGAAATGTTTTTTGAAGCACCAATTTTTGAAGGATGCAGGTTTGTTCCGATAGCCGAACTGCATACCGTTGCTTTAAGCGGTCCGCACCGACGGTGGATTGTGAGGATTTTGGAAGACGGTAATACGGACAAAGGTTAAAATCATAATACTCCTTAAGGTCGTTGCAGGGTATGCTCTTGTATAGCGTTTTTTCTTGAAAACATTCCCGTTTTTCAAAAGAATCTTAGTGAATTTCATGCCGACCGCCGCATCATCGTCCTCGACTTTTTCGCAATACACCGAAAAGCATTTGGCATTCGATATTTGCAACGTTTGCAACGCGCAGTGTTACTACTGCCAAACGGGGTGTCGGAATCGCAATAGGATCCCCCCCGCATGTGACAGGCGCGCAAAGTTCATTGAAGTTTCGCTATTCGAGCGTATTTTGCGTTATCTGAAAGAGCAAGGCTTCATTGAGGCGGACACGAAAATCCACCTTTACAACTGGGGCGAACCGATGTTGCGTCCGGAATTTGCGAAAATCATCGAAATTTCGAAAAAAGAAAACTGCCTTGTCGCGCTCAGCACCAACGCCGCCGTTTTGCCGAAATTGCCCGATACCTTTGATGCTTCGAATATCGGTTTCGTGAAAATTTCGATGTGCGGTTTCAGTCAGACATCGTACAATAAAATTCACCGCTTTGATTTCGAACGCATTAAGGAAAACATCGAAATCCTCGTTCGTACCTTTCGACAACACGGTTTTGTCGGGAAATTCTATATCTACTTTCACGTTTATCAGTTCAATTTGCACGAAGTGCAGGCGGCGTACGATTTTGCCAAAACATTAAGCATCACATGTCATCCCGTGTTTGCGGTCATCAACGATTGGGAAAAACTGAAAGATTACCTTCAAAACACCCTGCCGCGGGAGTATCTGAACAATGTTGCGCGGGATCTGTTGACGGGCATCGGTATGGGAAACTTGAAACCGGCAACCCGCTGTCCCATGGCTCCCAATTTAACCATCGATGCCGACGGTCGGTGTGTATTGTGTTGTCTGGTCGACGAAGATCTCGGCAACGTCTTTGAAATGACGCCGGAAAAATGGCATCGTTTGCATGCGGAAAGCGCGACCTGCCGCGAATGCATGCAACTCGGCATCCCACGTTTGGAATTTAACGCAATGACGGTTGATATGGAGCAGTTGGCACAGGCGTTTGCGGCACATTGAACGGAACGAAAGAAAACACTTTCGTCAGTTTTTTAAAACGCAACTCGGTGCTTTTTGTGACGCATTCACGGTCAAACCGAACGCCTTTTTCCCTTGCCAAACCTTCCCAATCGGCGTAGGGAAGAAACGTATGCCGACGTACGATTATGTGTGTGAAGCCTGCGGGCAGACGTTCGAGATTTTTCATTCCATGAGCGAACCGGCGCGAACCGTTTGTCCGGCGTGCGGAAAATCGGCTTTGAAGCGGAAAATCGGCGAAGGATGCGGCATTTTATTCAAAGGGAGCGGCTTTTATGAAACGGATTACAAACAGCATGCTTCGTGCGGTTCGTGCTCCGATCACAAGAGTGGCGCATGCTCGGGATGCGATAAGGCGTCATCGACAACTGCGTGCCCTCAAAAAACTTCCGTCGCACCGTCCTCAAGCGACGTTTGAGGTTCTGCGCGCCTGCGGTTTGCGTTTTCGCGAAACGTCCGATCGGTGCGTTCTTTGCGTCGAAGATGTTGAATTCGTTTCCTGCCTGCCGCATTTGGAGCGGGCAACGGGACGCGTCTGGACGCTTTGCACGGAACCGTCGCTTTGGGATGAGGATGTTGTCGGGATTTCCGAAAATCTTCACATACGACGGGTTTTGGAGGAGGCGATTCGGTTAAAAGCTTCCGACTGTTTTGTTGCGTTGGCGGGGCGTTCGGCTTCGGTATCGTTTCGTTGTGCGCGCACAATAAAAAACACGAAGGAACTGCCTTACGAAGACGGTCTGTTGCTGTTGCGCAGTTTTCTCGTGCTCGGGAATTTAAATTTCAGCGAAACCTTCGAGAACCAAGAGGGACATTTTCGGTATGATTTAAACGGCAAAGTGATCTTCGGACGTATTTCGTACCTTGCCGACGGCGGCGCGCAATCGCTGACCCTGCGTCTGTTGAGCGAACAAACGTTACCGTTTCAAGTCGATGCGCTTCATTTTCCGCCGCGACTGCGCGCGTTTCTGGAAACGGAAATTTCGAAGCAGCGTTCCGGCATGATTTTAATTTCCGGTCCCACGGGAAGCGGAAAGACGACGACTTTATACGCGCTCGGTCGGTTGTTTGCGCGACAGGGTTTAAAACTGATATCCCTGGAAGATCCCGTCGAAGCGGAAATCGACGATTGGGTACAGACGGACATCGATGTTAAAAATAATTTAACCTTCGAAGAAGCTTTGACGGGGACATTGCGGCAGGATCCCGATGCCGTCATGATCGGAGAAATACGCGATGCCGAAACCGCAAAAACCGCTTTTTACGCGAGTTTGTCGGGTTTTTTGGTACTCACAACGCTTCACGCCAACACGCTGTCGCTGGTACCGTTTCGCTGTAAAGAACTGGGAATTGCTTTTGAGGAATTTAAGGACAACGTCCGGCTGCAAATCCACCAAACGTGGCGGTCGGACGAAGCATCGCCGCAATTTTCGTGGCAGGGCAACGGTCGGTTTTTTAACGAACAAGAAACATGAAACATCGATTTTGTCTTTTTCTCTCCATATCCCTGTTCGCAACCGTTCCGAACGATACGTTTGCGCGCGATTGGCTGCAACCGTTGCCACCCAAAGGAGATGAAGTCTTCGTTTTGGAAACGTTTCGCTTCGTTCCCTACCGCTTTATGTACAAAGGTTTTTCGGCGGAAACTTCAAACATTCGGTATCTGTTAAAAGCGAAAGACGGACGACTTTTTTCGTTATACCTCGGCGAAACGTTCGACGACGTCACGTTGCTTAACGTCGATGTTTCACAAAAAACCGTCACGGTTCGGGATGATCGCCTCGGTCAAACGCTGACATTGGAATTGGGAAAAGAAACAACGCTCCCGAACCGCTTTGAAGGTTTATTGCGATACAAAGATAAACACTGTTCCTTTTCGGAACAACCGCTGCGTTTGAATGAACAAACGCAACTGACGCCGATGTTGCACGAAGGACGTTTGTATCTTTTGCAACAGGCGGAAGGCAAAGAACCGTGTATTTGGAAACTTCAAAAGCCGTAATATGCACACAAAAACCTTTGTTTTATCCGTCCGCAACGTTAAGGTAACGAAGCGGGTTGCCCCGCGAAAATAACGTTTTCTTTTGTGTCCGAAGATTATAAAAGGAAGGTATGTTGAGGGTCGGGATTGTCGGATTGCCGAACGTCGGCAAAAGCACGCTCTTTAATGCCGTTACGCGCACGCACAAAGCCGAGGCGGCGAATTATCCGTTTTGCACGATTGAGCCCAATATCGGTTGCGTGGAAGTGCCCGACGAACGTTTGGAGATTTTGGCGCGCCTGGTACACACCGAAAAAATAGTTCCCGCCGCCATCGAATTCGTGGACATTGCCGGCATCGTCAAGGATGCGTACAAAGGCGAAGGGCTCGGGAACCAATTTCTGGCGAACATTCGCGAAACGGATGCGATTATTCAGGTGGTGCGTTGTTTCGAAGACGACGATATCGTGCACACCATGGGCAAAGTCGATCCGATCCGCGATATCGACGTCATCAACACCGAACTGCTCCTTGCCGATGTGCAATCGGTGGAGAAGCAGGTCGATACGTGGGCAAAAAAGGCAAAATCGAACGACAAAACCGCCGTTGCAACGCATCGGCTTTTGCAACGTTTATACGCGCACCTCAATGACGGAAAGCCGGCAAGTACGTTTGACGTCAACGAGGAGGAAGCAATTTGGATGAAAAGCTTCGGTCTGTTGACGCGCAAGCCCGTGATTTATGTCTGCAACGTTTCCGAAGGTGATTTGAGCAATCCTTCTCAAAATGCGTACGTTCGGTTGGTAAAAGAAAAAGTTGCGTCCGTTTCCGATACTGCCACCGAAAGCAATTCCCGTGTATCCGTGTGCGTGATTTCGGCGCATCTGGAAGCCGAATTGTCCGAACTTTCGCGCGAAGATGCTCGTGCATATCTGGAATCCTTGAATTTAAAGGAAAGCGGTGCCGACACGCTCATTCGCTCAGCGTATAAACTGCTCGGGCTGGCATCCTACTTTACCGCCGGGCCGCAGGAAGTGCACGCCTGGACGTTCAAACTCGGCATGAAAGCTCCCGAGTGCGCGGGCATTATCCACACCGACTTTCAACGCGGTTTTATCAAGGCGGAAGTCATCTCGTACGAAGATTTTGTTGCCGACGGCGGCTTCGTCGGCGCGCGCGAAAAAGGCAAACTGCGCTTGGAAGGCAAGGACTATTGTTTTCAAGAAGGTGACATTGCGCTGTTTAAGTTTAACGTAACGTAACCGATTGTTTGGTTTAGAGTAACCGTTATATTTGCGGTTCGACGGGCTTTGGAGGTTTATCCTGGTATGGTTTAGGGCTGAGTGTGCCCTTTTGCCCTTGATTTATTTTTCCGATAAAAGATAAAATATCACTATGGATGCGGGAGATTTTGTTATCGTGATTGTTGCCCTTTTAGCGATCGTATTGGCGGGATGGATACTCTCGTTTTTTACGGTGTGGTTGAGAGCCTGGCTGGCGGGTGCGCATGTCAGCATGCTTAATTTGATCGCGATGCGTCTTAGAAAAGTACCCTGCGGGTTGATTGTCGACTGTCGCATTGCCGCGATAAAGGCGGGTATCAAACTTTCGACGGATCAGCTGGAAGCACATTATCTGGCGGAAGGCAACGTGTCGAAAACGGTTCAGGCTCTGATTGCGGCCGACAAAGCGGGCATTGAATTGACGTTTGAACGCGCCTGCGCCATCGATTTGGCCACCAAAGGAACCGGGAAAAGCGTTATTGAAGCGGTACATACATCGGTGAATCCGAAAGTGATTGATTGTCCGAAGGCGATTCAGGACAAGACAACCATCGACGGCGTTGCAAAGGACGGCATCCAGGTTAAAGTTCGCGCACGCGTGACGGTTCGCACGAATCTGGATCGGTTTGTCGGCGGAGCGCAGGAAGATACGATTATTGCGCGCGTCGGCGAGGGCATTGTCGCCACGATCGGTTCGGCGGAAACCTACAAACAGGTTCTGGAAACGCCCGATCAAATCTCCAAGACGGTGCTCGATCGCGGACTTGACGTCGGAACGGCTTACGAAATTCTTTCCATTGATATTGCCGACATCGACATCGGTGAAAATGTCGGTGCGAAGTTGCAGGTGTCCCAGGCGGAAGCGAACAAAAACATGGCACAAGCGCAGGCCGAAATCCGTCGCGCCAGTGCCGTTGCTTTGGAACAGGAAATGAAAGCCAAAGTGGAAGAAATGCAGGCGAAGGTGGTGGAAGCGCAGGCGGCGGTTCCGTTGGCACTGGCGGAGGCTTTCCGCAAAGGACAGCTGGGGGTTATCGACTATTATAAGCTTGAAAACATGAAAGCCGATACCGCCATGCGTGAAGAATTGGCCAAAAACCGATAGGCGATGGATTTCGAGGACATTGCGCATGCCGTATGGGTGGGCGTGATTATTGTTGTTGCCGTTCTTTCCGGAAGGAGCAAACGGGTTTCGGTGTTGGTTCGAAAATCGAAACCTTCGGGCACTCCCGATGTCGGCAGGGTTCGTAAGCCAATCAAAACGATTGGCAAGCTGATTAAAGCGCCCCGACGTCCATGCAATACGAACCCGCAAACTTCTCCGTCGCACACGTCGCGGTCGGATATCCCGCTTTCACCCGTTAAGCGAAATTTTTCGGCTTATAAACATTTACCCGAGCAAACAACAGCTGAGGAAAGCGTTTCCGATGCGACGGTTTTTTTGACGGAACCCAAGGCTTCCGTCGTTCTCGGAGTTGCGAACAACATTCAAAGAGGCGTCGTCGACAAAAAAACAAAGTTGCGTGAATGGGTCACGGGGCAGGTCATACTGGGAACCCCTGCTTTCAGGAAAACTTACGGAAATTTCTTTCATCGCTGAAAACGTGCCGCGGTTGTTGAAAAGAAGGCGAAGCAACTTTGTCGGCGCGCGTGAAAAAGGCAAATTGCACGCGAAAAGTAAGAATTACTGTTTTTTGGGAAGGCAATATTGCGCTGTTTGAGTTTAATATGTAACATTTTTTCCGATTATTTAATGTTTTTTGTGTTTTTAGAAAAATTTACTTTACACAAAAAACAAACAAGGATAGGAGAAAATTGAAGTCACTATAGATGGTCTCTGCAAAAAACAAAACTTCGGGCTTCGCACTCATCGAAGTCCTTATTGCGTTAACGGTTGTCGCCATTCTCAGCGGAATTGTTTTCCCGATAGGGAAGGCGGTTCTCGATCGCGTGCACATCATGTGCGATAAAACGAAATTACAAATGTTGGTAATTGCCTGCAACGAGCTGCGCGACGAGGGATATATTGACGAAAAGACAAGTCTCCGCGATCTTGTTTTATGCCTGGCGACCGTTAAGGGATTCAACGACGTAAATGATTGGCGTTCGAATAAAAGGGGTTGTAAATCCCAAAAAATCGTCGATGACAACGGGAATGTGCTAGTGAAGGAGATCATCTCCGATTGGCTTATCGTCCACCCACTTCCGTCTTGCGGTATTTCGAACAGGACGCCATTATTTTACTCGGTCGGACTGGATGAGGACGGAACGTGGGATGCTCCCGACAGCCCATACGGTGCAAAAGGCGGTTTGATTGCCTTTGCGGGCGGCGATGTGGTATTCGTTCGCAATGCAAAGAGCGTTTTGATTTCTCCCGAAACGGGACAACCAACCGAAAATATTGCGGAAACATTTCCGAAAGGAGCCGTTCCCGTGCGATATTTTCAGCTCGGAAAATAAAAGTACACGAAACCGCAGTTGCCTGGAACAGTCTGTCGAAATAGTGCGGATTTCGGTTTCGTGGGCAAAATCCTACAGCGCGCCAAAGTTAAGGTCATTTTTCCGAAACCCGCAAGTTCTTCCGTTATACCGCATTTGTTCGAAAAATAAATCCCGATACAAAAACGGCGGTTGCTTTTTTTCACAAACATCTTATAATAAAGCCGTATGATGAAGTCTCGGGTACGTAAATTCAATAAGGCGAGCGGTTTTTCGCTGGTGGAATTGATCGTTGTCATCGCCATTCTCGGCATGCTGATGTTGCTGATGGTTTCCAACTACGGGAAATTTTTCAGCGGCAGTAAGAAGAAGGTCGCCGAAATGCTGGTGACGAAAACCATGGAGGCACCGCTCATGATGTACATGTCCGACATGGGACGTTATCCGACGACCCAGGAGGGCTTGCAGGCGCTGGTGAGAGCGCCGTCGGGTAAGCGGGGACGCTGGAACGGACCGTATATCAAGGATCAGGAGTCGTTGATGGATCCGTGGAAAAATCCGTTGCAGTACCGTTGTCCCGGGCAACATAACCCCGACGGTTATGACCTTTGGTCGATGGGACCGGGCGGACAAAGCGGCGACGAAGATGATATCGGAAATTGGAAATCGGGACGGTCGTCCGATGCGTTCGGCGACTAATCCGTGTTCCGGATTTACGCTGGTTGAGGTTCTCCTCGTGTTCGGGCTGGTGGGGATTATTTCTGCCGTCGGCATCATGCACATGGGGAATTTGAAGAATTTCTTTTCGACGGAAGAGAAACGCCCGCTGGTTATTTTGAGGAATGCCCTGCGCTATGCACGGTTTTGGTGCGCCAAAAATCATAAGCCGGCGGAAGTGCATTTTTCTCAAAAAGGGCTGGATGTGAAGGATAAAAGCGGGAAAGTTGTCAGCAATTTTCCGTGGCCGAAACAACAACAGGAGCGCTTCGCGACGTGGTATCACGTTTATCCCGGGACGTTAACCGAAAACGGAACGTTTCGTCCCGATACCGCCGGGAAAGGTAACGGCGCGATTTCGATCAATGCGCACGGATTTTTCGCAAGCACTTTTCTGGATATGGATCTCGGAGACGGGCGGGAACAATACAAATTGGATCCGCTCACGGGTGCCTGCGAACCGTCGCGGTGGTAAGTTATGAAACGGGAGCAACGGGGTTTTACGCGTACGGATAAAAAACAAAGCGGTTTTACGCTGATTGAAGTCATCATCGCGCTGGCGTTGTTTGCCGTCAGCATCACGGGATTGACACAGAGTTTTACAAACGGTCTGCTGTGCAAAACCAAACTCCCGAAAGGCAACAACGACGAAGCATTCTGTCTGCAACTCATTCGCACGCAACTGATGCAAATGAAACGCGAAGAGGTGGAACAAGCACACACGTTTTGTTTGCCCGACAACAAAACGCAAATCGGCTGGAGCGGCAAAGCGGCGTTTTGCAAGGTGATGAGTTTATATCGCGTTGCCGTTCAGATTCGGGATAATAAAGATCGTAAAAACGAAGTTTTCTTTGTGCATCGTCCCGATTGGATGACGAGCGAAGAAAAAGCGGCGGTCATGCCGGAAAAGGGTTCGTAACATGGACGGTCGCGACGGCATGGACAGTCAAAAACAGCGGGGTTTTACGTTGGTCGAGGTGGTGGTGGCACTCGGCATCGGCAGTGTTGTGCTCATATCCGCCATGTCCATGCTGGTGTTTTTCATGCAGGCGTGGCGAACGGAACCGACGCCCTACGAACGTTTTTGTGACCACGTGCAACAATGCATGCGTTTTCTTCAACAGGAAGCGGATACGTTTTCGGTTGTGGTCGATAAAGACGGTGCCGCAACGACTTTTTTAACGACCGTTAAATTGCCGAAGGAAAATATCAAAACCATCGGTGCCATGAAAAACAACCCGATGCCGTTCACGCAGGGTGCGTCGTCACAACCGTGTTGTGAAGCGTTTCTGGTCAATTCCTCGGGTCTGTTTCTCGTTCGCGAAGAACCTGAAATTGCGAATAAGCGCTTGACGGAAGGCGTTGAAGCGACGGGAAAGACCAAGACGCAACGCTTATTGGTCAGTCCTTACGTGATTAAAACGGAATTCGGCTTTTTCGATCCGCAATCGGGCAAGTGGCAGTTTGTTCAAAATCTCGACGATTACGAGCGACGGCTCATGAATAATTCCAAGAAAAAGGACAAAAAGACGTGGGTACGTCCCGATGTCGTGCGTTTCACATTCCGCAAAGATGATTTTTCGGAAACGCGCTGTCTGTATCTCAACAATACTTACGTGACCGAAATGGCGGAAGCTTCCGGCAAGCCGTCGGCGGACAAAAAGGATTCCGACAAGAAAAAATCCGACAAAAAGGAGGACGAGGAGGACGGCAAAGGCTTAAAGAAGGATACAAAGCCTTCCGACGGTAAGAAATCCAAAAAGAAAGGACGCCGATGAAGATCCTTCGTAAAAACCGCCTTTCTGGTTCCATTCTCGTCATGGTACTCGGGATATTGATGATTTTGTCGGTCATCGTTACCTCGTTCTTGAAAAATCTCAGCCAAGAGATGCAGTTGAAGCTGCAACTTGAAGGCAAACCCGACCTGCGTCACGAAGCCTACAACGCGCTGGAAGTCATTCGTTGCCAGTTGGAACAGCTTTTGGCAAGCAATGACGATCCGCAGAAAGCCGCCTCGGTGCAACGCATGCGGTTGCCGAGTACCGTTAAGGCGGAGGTGGCGATTATCGACGAATCGGGCAAAATCCCGCTCAATCATTCGGACGAAAAGCAGTTAATCGATCTGTTTCGATTGTTCGGCGACATGTGGGAAGCGAAGGCTTTGGCACAGGAATATACAAAGTGGCTTAAAGAGAAACCGGTCGTGTGTACACTGATTGACAAAAATCCTCTGGCGGCGGCAACTTCCGACGGCGGGAAAGAAAAATCGAAGAAGGATAAGGAAGAAAAAAAGGACGATGAAGACACCTCCGACGAAAACGAAAACGACGCGGAAGGTAAAAAGAAGTCGGACGATGCCGGCAAGCCGACGTTTCCGAAGGGGCTCAATAATTACTTGCAGTTGGCGGAGATCAACAAATTCCGCGCGTTGTTTTTCGATAAAGAAGGGAAACCGAACAAACAGCTGAAGCGGCTTGCGGCGTGTACGTCGTTATATTCCGATTGGCCGATCAATATCAATGCCGTTTCGCGGGACGCATTGGCGGTGGTCGGGAAGCGCGTTTCGTTAGATGCGGATGCGATCCTGCGGCATTTGGGGGTTGGCGAGAAAAATCCCAAAGAGAAGCATCGTTATAAGAGTTTGCAGGAAATCGACGCCCTCGGACACGGACAAACAGGGGCATCTCCGGAGGCGTCCGAAGGGAAAAACAAGAAGCAGGATACAGGAAAAGTCTTGACTACAAACCCGACGCTTTTAACAATGAGGCTGTCTCTGAAGGATGGAGGTATCTCTTTTGCATTGC
>JAFVCI010000090.1 GCA_017479315.1 Opitutales bacterium
AGTGCTCCCGTCAGTTTCTTGGAATCCGTGCCGTTTTTTTCCTCCATTTCTTGAAAGAAATCCAGATTTTTCTCTATACCAGTTGTTTCGTTAACAAAGTTGTTCCATACTCCATTACTTGCTCTAGCTTTATTCAAATATTCTTCGACAGCTTTTTTGTATTTTTCTTGGGGCAAAGCATTAGGATTTTGATTTGTTGTCTGAATTAGTCTACTGCTGTTGGTTACGTAATATTGGTTAAGCATATATTTTGAAGTTTTGTCTGGATATGTAGAATCTTCTGCTATGAGACCTATGATATCTTCTATTGGTATAAAAATAACATCTTTACCGTCGTTTTCCCCAACCTGTCGAAGTTTTGCGTCGATATCGGAAGTTCGATTTTTGTAAAAGTCGCCGTTCTTTAGAACAACAATCTGATCGTAACAATTCCAATAAGACAGAATATTTCCTGGGTATAGATTGTGCGCATATTGATTTATCACATCTTGAGGCGTTATGACCGCTGAGCAATGTGGTTGCATCGAAAGAGCGATTGCAACGAATGATAACGAACGTACATATTTGGATATATTCATGATTTGATTTCTCCTTTAATTCAAAGAACGGCAAAGTTTGAAAGATTTTTTAAAAATTTTTTATAGATTCCGAAGAATTGCTTTTACCGCCATTGATTTGGCGAGATATTTACACGAGATAACGATAAATTTAAAAAAACAGTCATAAAACAAACGCTGTTTTTGTTAAAACCTGCATTGGCACGAAAAAAAACAAATCCAACCATAACCTCCGATTACGACCGGTCGGTTTTTTGCACGTTGCGTAAAACGATATAAACGCTCGAAAGTCCCACTGGTCGGGTCAGTGAGACTCGAACTCACGACCCCTTGCACCCCATGCAAGTGCGCTAGCCAGACTGCGCTATGACCCGATGCTCTTATTCCAAAAAATACGGCAAAAATGTCAAGGTTCTTTGCGGGTTTAAAGAGGGTAGGGGATGCGAATGTTAACGTACTTTGCGGATAAAGTTCTTGTGGAGCAAGTACGCCGTTTTACTCGCAGTGCATCGCAAAACCTATCGGGATATTCTGCACAAGTTATTTCAAACGATTGGTTTTACACAATGAGGCAAAGCGAGAAATTTTTCATCCGCGTCTTTAAAACTCACACGCCATGTGGCCGTTTTTATACTTTTGCAGGCTTGTTTTTTTGTTTTGATAAGACCAATTCAGAGTATGCACCTTTGTTTTTTTCGAAAAACAGTGAAAAGCAAGGCGTTTAAAAGGTTGTGGTTAAGAAGACGAAATCGGGCTTGGAATTTATTTTCTTGCCTTTTCTGCTTTCTTTCGGTTTTTATCAAACCGGATGGGGTTATAGCTCAGTTGGTAGAGCGCATCGTTCGCAATGATGAGGTCGTCGGTTCGATCCCGACTAGCTCCACCAAGAAGGTGACGTTCGTATATCGTATTCTTTTGTGGGAGTTTTTGCTCTTTAGATATTGCTCTCGGAAATTGCGCGATTGAGCGGCGATAGAGCGGAGCATGCGGATTTGTTACTTTATCCTTTCAATTTTACCCGAAGCGATTAAGAATGACGGCTGGAGTACTTGTCGATTATCGGTGTAAGAAAGATGGCTTTTATCCCTGACATTGAACCTGTTCGAAAGCGTTTATCGGAGGTCGATGCGCAGTTAAGCCGTTCGGAGACGTTCCAAAACAAGAAGCTGGCGTCCGATTTATCGCAGGAACATCGGTATTTAAGCAAAATTATTCAGTTATACGAGACCGTCACAAAGTTGCAAAAGCAGGAAAAAGAACTGCAGGCTTTATTAACATTCGAAACGGATGCGGAATTGCTGGCATTGGCGGAGCAGGAAAAAGAGAATTTGGCGAAACAATCGGAAACGGCGCAACACGACTTGATGGTGGCGATGATACCGCCCGATCCGAGCGATTCGCGCAACACGATTTTGGAAATTCGCGCCGGAACGGGCGGCGAGGAAGCGGCGTTGTTTGCCGGCGATTTGTACCGCATGTACATGCGGTTGGCGGAGCAACAGCATTGGTCGGTCGAATTACTTTCGGGACATCCGTCCGAAACGGGTGGTTTTAAGGAAATTATTTTCCTTATTCGCGGCGAAAATGTCTATAAGATGTTGAAGTACGAAAGCGGCGGGCATCGGGTGCAGCGCGTGCCGGTGACGGAGGCAAACGGTCGCATTCATACCTCGTCCGCAACGGTGGCGGTTTTGCCGGAAGCGCAGGAGGTGGATGTGGAAATCAAGCCGGAGGAATTGGAAATTTCGATTTGTCGCGCGAGCGGTGCGGGCGGTCAACACGTCAACAAAACCGATTCAGCGGTTCAGTTATTGCATAAGCCGACGGGGATGATTGTTTATTGCGCCGACGAGCGTTCTCAGCAGAAAAATCGCGCCAAAGCCATGCAAGTGTTGCGCTCGCGTCTGCTGAAACAAAAGCAGGACGAAGAGGCGCAAAAATATGCCAACGAACGCAAACAGCAGATCGGGTCGGGTGATCGTTCCGACCGCATTCGCACGTATAATTTCCCGCAAAACCGCGTGACCGACCATCGCATCAACATGACGTCTTATAATTTAGAACAGGTGCTGGACGGCGATTTGATGCCTTTTATTTCGGCATTGCAAAAAGCCGATGAGGAAGCGAGACTTGCGGAGTTTTTGAAACAAAAGACGGGTAGTGAAACACATTGAACGTATGGGATTTATGAAAATTGGTGTCGTAAAATCGATGGCGGTCGGTTTTTTGTGTTCAGCGTTTCATTTTTTTACACATGCGGAGGATACATTAAAATTCGGAATTGATGTTTTGGAAGATGAGCATTTTGAGCGACTGAAAGAACAAAAGATCGGCATTTTGACCCATGCGCCGGCGACCGATTCCAATAATACACCGACGTACAAAGTTTTTTTAAATTCCAAAATAAGAAATAACATTGTTTGTTTCTTTTCGCCGGAACACGGACTTTCGGCGACCGAAAAAGCAGGCGAACAGATTGAGAATGAGCGATTGGACCGTATTCCCGTGTGTTCCTTATATAGAAACGAAGGTTCGGAAAAGGAACCGAAATACGTTCCGACGGAACAATTTAAGCATATCGACACTCTGGTGGTGGATTTGTGCGATGTCGGTGTTCGTTGTTATACGTACATTACGTGCATGCGTTTTGCGATTGAACAATGCGTTCGTTACGGAAAGCACGTTATCATTTTGGATCGACCGAACCCTTTGGGACGAAAGCTATCCGGTCCGTTCATGGATGAAGATTTGCAGGGGTATGTCGGCGGTTTTTGTATTCCGCATCTGCATGGGATGACCATCGGAGAGATTGCGATGTTTCTTGTGAAGCATTATCAACCGCATCCGTGGTTGGAACCGTTAAGGTCGGAACGATTAGGGAAGGCATCCGTTGAGATTGTTAAAATGGAAAATTACCGTCCGAATGTTCTTTGGTCGGGACAGAAATTTAAAAAATCCTATTTTTGGCATCCGCCGTCGCCCAATCTGCCGAATTTCGACAGTTGTTTGGCATACAGTTGCATGATACCGATGCAAATCTACGGAAATTTTAAAACGATTTTGGCATCCGAACGGGTATCGGAGAACGGAGAAGCGTAGCCGTTTCGCTTCTTCCATATGTATCACAAAGATGACGATGTGAAACCCGTTGTTGAGCGTCTCAATGCAAAAAAACTCGCGGGCGTTGAGTTTAAAGTTGCTCAAAACGGTGAAACCGATGGAATTCTCTTAAATATCACCGATTGGGAAAAATTCGCTCCCGATGTCTGTATGCTGCGAATGATGCAGGTTGATAAACAGTTGGATATTGATAAGAAGCGGCGCAATAAGCTTTCGATTTTATCCGAAGAGGGTTTCAAAACGTGTACAGATCGGGACGAAGATCTGCCGTTTTCGCGATTTGCACAACGGAAGGGTTGTTGGTCGGTCGCCCGGAGCCTTATCGGCGAGAAAAGCCTCATCGAAGTGCTGTCGGATCCGGAAGCGCTTTCGGACGAATGGATTTCGAAGCACTTAAAAGAATGGAAAGAACGTACGCAGGCATTCGAAAAAGAACGCTCGGATTGCTTGTTGTATGATTAGCATGCGGATAGGGATTTTTTTGTTGTTTTTGGGAAGAAAATTTTTATCCTGAGGGAGGTTTTTAGGAAATTTTTCAAGAGTTGAAAACTGATCTCATTATTATGACAGAAGAAAA
>JAFVCI010000091.1 GCA_017479315.1 Opitutales bacterium
GATGCAAATCAACGCCGCGCACCTTCGCCTTTTCCAACAGCTCTTTCGCAAGTTCAACCTTGTCGGGTTCCGCCAAACTGTTGCCGATATTTTTCCCCTGCGCCAACGCAAACGTAAAACTCATGGCACCGCCGATGAGAATTTGGTCGGCTTTTTCCAAAAGTGCCTCAATCACACCGATTTTATCGCTCACTTTCGCGCCGCCCAACACCACACAAAAGGGATGTTGCGGGACGTCGATTTTCTCCTTTAAGAAATTTAATTCTTTTTCGACCAAAAATCCCGCCGCCTTTTGCGACACAAACGGAACCATCCCCGCCGTCGACGCATGCGCGCGGTGCATCGTTCCGAAGGCATCGTTGACATAAACGTCCGCCAACGCCGCCAGTTGCCTGGAAAACGCTTCGTCATTTGCTTCTTCTTCGGGATGGAAACGCAGATTTTCCAACAGAACGACGGAATTCTCCGCCATATCCGTCACCGCCTGTTCCGCATCTTTGCCGACGCAATCGTCCAAAAACAGAACCGGCTGATTGAGGCGCGTCGCCAAAACACGCGCCACGGGCTGCAGCGAATACTGCATGTCGCGCTTCCCTTTCGGACGCCCCAGGTGGCTCGCCAAAATCACTTTCGCGCCCTGTTCCAACAGATATTGTATCGTCGGCAACGCCGCCGTGATGCGCGTATCGTCCGCCACATTTCCGTTTTTATCCAACGGCACATTGAAATCCACACGCACGAAAACACGCTTTTTTTCGACCGCCAATTCCCGAACCGACTTGATACCGTCCATAATTTTATGATAGCAATCTTCGTTGTTTTTAAAAAGCAAATTTCGCCGTTAGATTGGGATTTCGGAAACTTTTTCCCCTGTCTTCAAACATTAAAACAACCGCAAGAGATTGCGCGCATATTATATGCACCTCAAATGTCCGAAAAACCTTAAAAAAACCGCACCAGGGCTTCCATCCACGCGCACGCCTGTTTCGGATACGACAAGGTTTTGTCAAAAATCGACACCAATTCCTCCTGTATATCCAACAGCGTCGACAGCGAAAAAGAGGACTTCAGACGGCTGACATACAAGGGATTTTGCGAAAAAATACAAAACGTATTCTTATCCTCCACCGCACCGAAATCATCCGCGTACGACGCATACGCTTTATCAAGCGTTACCTTCGAAACGAAAGGCAACTTTAACGAAGCCGATTGAATGAGAAGCCGATTGCGGTTTTGAAACATCGTCCACACGCTACGCATCTCTTTGTTGAGAATAAAATGTTGGCGCAAACTGCGAATATAGCGCGCCGCATCCTTGGCATAAAAGGCTTCAACCGGTTCGAAAAATTCATTATTCGGCAACGTCGGCGTGTACGTTTCCACATCCTCAAGCGTAATGCACCCGTTCCACTGCTTCGCGCACGCCAATTTCTCCAATTCATTGGCAATCGCGCGCGGCTGTCGGTTCATCTTTTGAAACAACAATTCGCAGGCGTCGGCTTCGATCGTAACGCCCTGTTCTTTACATAATTTTTTCACCAGAAACCGCAGATACGCTTCCGACTGTTTCTCCTCCATTTCTTCGCATGTCGCCAGCGTCTGCACGGTTTTGAACAAACGCATGCGCTTATCGACCGGCGACGCGGAAATCACCAGACGAACCTCCTGCAGCAATCGTTGCAGGACGGATAAAAATTTTTCGACGCTCCCCTGCCCACCCTCGGTGGTTGCCGGCGAACCGGCGGAAAATAAATTGGTCGCACGCAACCAAACGCACTTGTTCGGCGTAAAAAAGTCTGCCGTCTGCAACGCTTCAACGACCCGATCGACGACCTGCTTTAAATCGGCAATCGTGTTGACGGTTCCGTCGATCGTCTCCAGTGAAAAGCCCTGCGTTTGTTCTTCAATACACTTTTTTGCCCTGAGTTCGACAAAAAACTCGTCCGCTCCGAAAATAAAATAAGCCCGCTCCTTCATGCCGTCCGCACCGATAATTGCTCCAAAATCCTTTCAAACGGATCCTCGCCCCCCATCCATTCGATTTCCATGCGCAAAAAGTAAAACGGCAACTCAAACGAAGTTTCCGAAATGCGAACCGCATCCTTTTCGGTTGTAATCACACATTCCACACCGACATGTTTCGCTTCCGCAAAGAATTCAATCAAATCTCCTTCCGAATAGCCGTGATGATCCAGGAAATGCTTCATATACACCACTTGCGCACCGTTATCTTCCAGCGATTGTTCGAATGACCGTGGCGACGCAATCCCGCTCAACGCCGCCACCTTTTGACCGTTTAACGAAGATAATTCCAACCGTTCGATACCGTTAACGGCTTGCAGATATTTCGGTACGTGTTTGCAAAAGAAAATCGGCGCCTTTTCGTTATGACACCGCACCCGTTGTTCCAGATTTTTCAAATCCGCCGCCGCAACCCGATCGCTCTTGGTGAAAACAATAAACTGCGCGCGCCTTAAACGATTCATCGGTTCGCGCAAAATACCGCGCGGCAATATATGACCGTTCCCGAACGGATTGGTCGCGTCAATCAGCACAATATAAGACGCACCTTTCAGACGAAAATACTGGAAACCGTCGTCCAGCAACAACAAATCGCACCCAAACTTTTCGATTGCGTACTGCCCCGCTTTCACGCGATCCTTATCGACCACCACGCACACGCCGGGCAAATTTTTTGCCAACAGCAACGGTTCGTAGCCCGCCGTTTCATACGGCAACAAACAACGCACCCCGTCACTCACCACCTTCGGCGGGCACGGATCGGCGTGTATCAGCCAATGCCAGCTCTTTTTCCACCACGGTTCGGCTTTGCTTTTGTAACCGCGGCTCAAAATCGCGACCTTGCGCCCCCGATTTTGCAACAAACGCGCCAACTTTTCCACCACCGGCGTTTTTCCCGTCCCTCCGACCGTCAAATTCCCAACCACAATTACCCGACATCCGAGCGGATGATCTTTTAATAAACGATTTTTGTACAGTTTCTCCCGCGAAAAAACAATCCCGCCGAAAACAATCGATAATGCGCGGAAAACAAACGCCACGCACGCCGCCTTTTTATCCTTCGGCGGATGATACAACAGCTCCCTGACGTACTCCTCGACGGATTGCTTCCAACGTCGCAGCGCGGAGAAAGATTTCACGGAGCACGTTAATGCAAAAGCACGATGTCGCAACGGCGATCCTTTACGGCATCCTCTTTATTGATACCGCGCGTCGCCTCCCGATTACCCAAGGTGATCATGTCCAGGCGATCCGATGCAATCCCGAAAGACGCCAACACGTCCGCGACCTGTTGCGCCCGTCGCGTCCCGATGTTCTGATTGTACACATCCTCGCCGTACCAATCGGCATAGCCCGCCAACAATAAGCGTTGTTGCGGATTCTTTTGAAGCAACGGAACAATTTTGTTTCTTAAAAACGCCCGATCCCGCTCCGAAACGACCGAACTGTCAAATTCGAAAAAAATCCGACCGATCACATCCTTTTCGTCATACAGCCCGTACCACGGTGCCGTCTCCTCCGTCACGCTGACCTCCCGTGTTTCAACTGTCGTCGAGAGCTCTGTTTCATCCGGCTTGGAAAGTTCAACAACGGTATCCGACAGGCGCGGGTTCGGCTCGGTTGAGGTTTTAAACCACGAACAGCCGCCCAAGAGCAATAAAAACAGAAAAAAGAAGCGCCTCATCACCTTAATTTTAGCCCGAAACGTCCGCTTTTCAACCCCGTTTTTGATACTCAAGGCTCGCCTTTACGAAACCGACAAACAGCGGATGCGGACGATGGGGCTTCGATTGAAACTCCGGATGAAATTGAACACCGATGAACCACGGATGGCTCGGCAACTCCACCGCTTCGACGATATTCAACCGTTCATGTCGCCCGACCAAACGCAGCCCCTTCTCTTCAAATGCCTGCGCGTAAGTATCGTTAAATTCGTACCGATGCCGATGACGTTCCGAAATCCGTTCCGTCCCGTACACTTCACGAATACGGCTGTTCGGCGCCAAAATGCACGGTTCCGATCCCAAACGCATGGTGCCGCCTTTGCACGAAACCTTCTTTTGCGCCTCCATCAAATCAATCACGGGATGCTCAGTCGGAAAAGCGGTTTCGGTGCTGCAGGCATCCGCATATCCAAGAACGTTGCGCGCAAATTCCACCGTCGCCAGTTGCATTCCCAGGCAAATACCGAAGAACGGCACATGCTGTTCGCGCGCATAACGGATCGCGCGCACTTTACCTTCCAAACCGCGTAATCCGAAACCGCCCGGCACCAAAATTCCGCACACATCCGACAATTTTTCTTCCCATCCGTCCGCTTCCAACGCTTCCGCTTCGACGGTTCGGATATCGACTTTACATTGATTTTCAATGCCGGCATGCGCCAACGCCTCGCGAACGGATTTGTAGGCATCGGGAATATCGGTATATTTGCCGATGAGACCAATCGTGACGGTCATTTTCGGGAAACGAATGCGCCGATTGACGTCCTCCCACACCGAAAGCGGCTTTTCGACGTACGGCAACCCCAGGCGGGATAATAATAATTTATCCAGGTGCTGTCGGTGCAAAAGAAGCGGCAGTTCGTAGGTTGAAACTTCGACATCGCGCTCCTCAACAACCGCCTCCGTCGGAACGTTACAAAACAAACTCAACTTTTCGCGAACGCTTTCCTCCATCGGAACTTCCGTGCGGCAAACCAAAATATTCGGTTGCAATCCGATTTCGCGCAATTTGGCAACGCTCTGCTGGGAGGGCTTGGTTTTCAATTCCGACGACACCCGCAAATACACCAGCAACGTCAAATGGACAAACACCGCGTTCTCGCGACCCTGCTCCTGCGCCAACTGACGCAAGGCCTCCAAATACGGCAATCCTTCGATGTCGCCGACAACGCCGCCGATTTCGACGATCAGCACATCAATATCCTCCGACGCACAAAGCGCA
>JAFVCI010000092.1 GCA_017479315.1 Opitutales bacterium
GAATTTTGATTTCGAAAGCGGTGTTGTTATCGGCGATCGAACGGTGTTGCGCGAAGGCGTCACCGTTCATCGGGCGTCGGAGCCCCATCAACAGACACGTGTCGGTCAGGATTGTTTACTGATGGCGTATTCGCATGTCGCGCATGATGCCGTGGTCGGAAATCGCTGTATCCTGGCGAATCTGGCACTTTTGGCGGGATGCGTGACCGTTGACGATCATGCATTCCTCAGCGGCGGTTCCATGGTGCACCAGTTTGTACACATCGGCGAAAGCGCCTTTGTTTCGGGCAATGCGGAAATTTCCATGCACATTCCACCGTTTGTGACGGCACTGGAAAGGAACAACATTTCCAATCTGAATCTCATCGGATTGCGGCGGCGCGGGTTTTCGCCTGAGGAAATGTCTGACATCAAGCAGCAATATCGTGCCGTGTACGGCGGCGATTCGCGTTCGTTTCAAAAAAAGGCCTTGGCGGCATTGGAAAAAGGTGAATTTAAAACCGAACGCGGGCGACAATTTTTGGAGTTCTTTACGCACCAAACGCACGATCGCGGTTTTGTGTATCCGAAAAAGAGAGGCGAATAAGAAGCAAGCAGGCAGGTTGCAGTGCGGGCGTTTTTTTGGTAAAGCAAAGCAACATGGAGACGGATTTTGATGTGATTGTGTGCGGGGGAGGGCATGCCGGGTGCGAAGCGGCGGCGGTGGCGGCAAAACGCGGTGTGTCGGTGCTGTTGCTGACATACAATTTGGATACAATCGCCCAAATGAGCTGCAACCCTTCCATCGGCGGGTTGGCGAAGGGGCACATGGTGCGGGAAATCGATGCCCTCGGCGGTTTGATGGCAATCAACGCCGACGCGACAGCGATCCAATTTCGGGTTCTCAATCGTTCAAAGGGCAGTGCCGTGCAGGCGCCGCGCGCGCAATGCGACAAGAAATGTTATCAATTCGCTATGAAATACCGTTTGGAACGGCAACCGAATTTGAGGTTGTTCCAGGATGAGGTTGTTGGTTTATTGATCAAAGACGGGCGGGTCTGCGGCGTAAAGACGCGGCTAATTGGTTCGATCACATCCAAAGCGGTTATTTTAACGACCGGCACCTTCCTTGGTGGAACACTTCATGTGGGTTCGACCTGTTTTCAAGGCGGTCGCATGGGCGATCACGCAAGCGTCGCGCTGTTGGAACAGTTGCAAACCTTAAACTTCCGCCTCGGTTGGCTCAAAACGGGAACCCCGGCGCGCATTTTGGGGAAGACAATCCATTTTTCCGTCTGCGAAGAGCAAAAGAGCGACGAAGAACCGTGTCTGTTCGGTTTTTACGATACGCGAACGGAGGAAGATCGTGCTTCGGAAGCTCTAAAAACGCCGTTTGCGTGGCAGCCGAAAACGCGGGCACAGTCGTGTTTTGTCACCTACACGACGCCCGAAACGCATGAAATTATTCTCAAAAACCTGAAACGTTCGGCGCTCTACTGCGGAAACATTCGCGGAACGGGACCGCGCTACTGTCCGAGCATCGAGGACAAGTGTGTGCGTTTTGCGGAGCGCGAACGCCATCGGTTGTTTCTGGAGCCGGAGGGTTGCGGTACCGACGAATGGTACATCAACGGGCTTTCGACGAGTTTGCCGACCGACGTTCAGGCGGAAATGCTGAAAACCATCCCCGGTTTGGAAACCGCGGTGATGTTGCGCCCGGCGTATGCGGTGGAGTATGCGTTCTCCGATCCGACCAATTTGCACCCTTCGTTGGAAAGCAGGCATATTTGCGGGTTGTTCCTGGCGGGTCAAATCAACGGCACGTCCGGTTACGAAGAGGCGGCGGGGCAGGGGCTGATTGCGGGCATCAATGCCGCCGCGAGCGTTTTAAACGAAGAACCGTGCGTTTTGTCGCGCCACGAAAGTTACATCGGCGTGTTGATCGATGATTTGGTAACCAAAGGCACGCGAGAACCCTACCGAATGTTCACGGGGCGCGCCGAACATCGACTTTTACTCAATCATCACGGCGCGGAACTGCGCCTGTTGGAAAAGGCGGAACGTTATCATACCCTGAGCGACGGGCGTTTGGAAAAGATACGTACCAAAAAAAAGACCGTCGATTACTGGGCGCAAACGCTGGAAACGACATCGACGGTTGGCGGATTGACGTTCGGTGATCATTTGCGTCGCGAACAGAGCGAGGAAAATTATCGTTGCCCTGAGCTACCGCCGGCGTTTTCGGCATTGAACGAAGCCGTGAAAGAGGAAGTACTCTACCGCATCCGTTACCGCGGTTATCTGGAACGCGAACGGCAACAGGTCGAAAAGACGCGTTATTTGGAAGCAATTACCGTTCCGAAGGACTTCGATTGGAACGCGGTGCACGGATTGCGTAACGAAAGCCGACAAAAACTCGCCTTGGTGCATCCGATCAATCTCGCGCAGGCATCTCGCATCAGCGGCGTCAATCCGTCGGACATTCAGATTTTGATGGTGGCGGTAAAAAAGCACACGGGAGCTACGAAACGGGAAGGGGTGTAATACGAGTGCAAGAGTAGATGGTGAAGTTTTTAATTTATAATTCTTTTTGCTAAAACAACCAGTACCGTAAAACCACTTTTTAAATCTATCAAGAACGGATCTTAGGAATATACTTCCAATTTTTTCCTGTTGACTCTAAAGGAGACGAAGACACCAACAGCACCTGGCGTATAATGCGATCCTACACCCATACACCAAAGTGCTTTTCACTATCTTTAGCGTTTCAACCGCTTGCTTTCTTTCTTTCTTTCTTGATGAACTGAGGCGGTACTTCTGTTTTGATGTCAATCAAACTGTGAATCGGAGAATTCCGCATCACCTGTCAAAACATTTTCATTGTCTTCTTCGGAAGATTTTTTACCTTCCTCCGAAACCTCTTTCGATTTTTCCTTTTCCGATGACACTTTGCTCTCGTTTGAAATAGTCGCGGTGATACGATTTTCCGCTTTAACGGCACCTTCCTTCGCGGCGTAGCCCGTTCCGCTGTAGGCACTCACCGCACCTGCGATGGCAACCACCTTTGCCGCCGCCGACAACCCGGCGAGCTTTCCGGCAAACTCTTTCAAGATTTCTTTAGACTCCATACGTTTAAACTTTCTTTACACTGTTACTCATTCTCCGGAAAAGAAAAATCGTGTCAAGTGTTTTTTTAGATTTTTTTTAAGATTTCGTTACTTGGATATATCGGACACAATTTTATTATCCTTTATTTTTTTTGAAAAAACAAGATGACGCGGGAAATCTATGAAGCCCAAACCGCCGCACGCAAAGCGGCTTTGAGGGAAAAACTGCTGCAATTATTGCCGTCGGGAGAAATTTACAAAACCCTGGAAATCGGTTGCGGGCACGGACATTTTTTGGTGCGTTATGCCCAAATGTACGCGGAACGGTTTTGCCTGGGAATTGATTTGATTGCGCAACGACTTGCCGCCGCGGAACGCAAAGCGCAACGGGCGGAAGTATCAAATTGTCGCTTTCTGAAAGCGCGTGCCGAGGAACTGCTCGAATGCCTGCCGATCGGTTTTTTATGGAACGAAATTCTCATCTTTTATCCCGATCCGTGGCCGAAAAAACGCCATCACAAGCATCGGCTGTTGCAGGAGAAATTTTTATCGCAACTGGCTCAATGCGTCGTTCCGAACGCGCGGTTGCATTTCGAAACCGACGACGGCGATTACTTCGAAGTCGTTTGCGATTGCGTTGCGCAACATCCGAATTGGGAACGAACCGACGAACATCTTTATACGGTCGACACGATTTTTGCCGAGCGTACGGGGCGAAACGGAAAACACGCGGTGTTTGCATGCGTGAAGGCGGGCGATAAAATGTCGGAAAATAAGACGGAGCAGGTTTCTGCTTAAGACGTTACTTTTCCGCTTTCGCATTCAGCCGAAATCGCGTCAGTTGTCGAAACGAGGTTTTGTCAAAAACTTTTAACAAAGTAAGATAAAACGCAACGGCGGCGGTAATAAGCGCACTCAAAAGCAATGCATCGCGGGTTTTGCCGAGCGACCACGGAAGAGCGTTTGAGGCAAAATAAAGGAAAATTGTGAATAAAATAAAGCCGATCCAGGGCAATGTTCGGAAAATGCGCAACGTACCGCGGAGGTTGGAACACTTTTTGCGCAGGAAATGAATTTGCAGAACCCATTGAAGTGCGTTGCTTACAACCGAGGCGAGTGCGAGACCCGAAACACCGAACGGTTTCATCAAAAGAACGGCGCAAAGTACGTAGGCGATAAGGGTATAAACGGAAATTTTAACGGGTGTTCGGGTATCCTTATGTGCGTAAAAGATGCGCGCGAACAGTGCCGTTAAGCCGAATAAAGGCAAACCGAGCGCGAAAATTTTTAACAACGGAACGACTTGGCGAATATCCGCTTGCGAAAATTTTCCCCAACGAAAGCAGAGCGTCAAAATCGGTTCGGCGAGCATAAACAATCCGGTTGCGGCGGGGATGAGGAGCAACAGCAGCAGACGAATACCGTTTTGAAGCAAAATTTTGGCGGAACGGGCGTCGTCTTTTGCGATTAGCAATGACAGTTGCGGGAAAACGACCGAAAAGATCGAGAACGAAAACAGCCCCAATGGCAATTCGAGGAAACGGTTGGCGAGATACAGAAACGACGCACCGCCGTCATCAACGGTGTAGGCGAAAAAACGTCCGAGTAGCGCGTTCAGTTGAAAGACCGCCGCACCGAAAACGCCCGGCAGAAACAACTGTCCGACGCGCGTTACATCCGCATCGCCTTCCCAACGGAACTTTAATCGAAAGCCGTTGCGTCTTAATTGCAGTTTCGGGAGAAAGTACTGCAAAAAACCGCCGATGACCACGCAGACGGACAAAAGCGAAACCTGCATGTGTGCCGTTTCACACAACGGACACAGAGCGAGACCGACGAGGAAGGAGCAATTCAGCAAAACGGGCGAAAATGCCGTCAGCGAGAATTTATTCAATACGTTCAGTGTACCGTTCAACAACGCCGCGGTGCAGATGAACCACAGGTACGGCAACATCCACAAGGTCAAAAGCAGTACCGTCCGCCATTTGGGCGACGGCATCACCGTTTGTCCGATGCTCAATGTAATCATGCCGATCCCGACGGCAAGTCCCAGCCAAACGCCGAAGCGTGTGAAGAAAGAGTCCAAAAAGCGGGCGGTCGTTTGCGGTTGTTGCGCATAGCGTTGCGCGAAAACCGGAATAAACGCCGCACTCAGCGCGCCTTCGCCGCACAACCGACGGAACAAATTCGGAAGTGCGAAGGCAATCAAAAACGCGGATGCTTCCCGCGAAGAGCCCAGAACGGCGAAAAAAACAATATCCCTTAAAAAACCCAGTACCCGCGAACAAAGCGTCCCCGTTATCAACTTGAGCAGGGCGCTCATTGCGTCAGTTGAGCGGGATTAAAGCATCCTTTTTAACCCAACCGTCTTCCTGGTTGAGCGTGCTGACGAAATAAAAATCCGCCATCTCGGAACGAATTTTGCAGCAGGTGCCCGCCGCCCAGTCGTAACGCATCGGACTTTTGTCGCCGGGTGCGTAATGCCCGACGGTTTTTTCCGGCAACAGACAAAGATTTTCGTACGGTTTGTTCAGGAAAATCAGCGCCAAAGTTACGACGAAACAACCGCAACACATTACGGCGAATGTTAAGAGAACTTTGCTTTTCTTTACGATGCAGTGATACAGCATGAAACCGACAAACAGCCAGAAAAACGCGGCACAGCTCCAACACCAGGTGCATTTGGAAAGTACCCGAAACATTGTGTGATACCACGGAAACGGCGGCTTTGAAAGCCCCGGGTACTCTTCAAAAAGCTCCGCAAGCGCTTTTTTACTGAGTGCCCACCGTGGTTTCAGCGTTTCGGCTTTTAAGAAACACGCCAACGCATGCCCCGGTTTGGACAGATTTGCATACGTTTGCCCCAAATTATAGTACAACTGCGGACTTTTCCCGAGTGCCAAGGCTTTTTGGTAGGACTCAACGGCAAGGTCGAACTTTTTTTCGCCGAAATACCCGTTTCCGACCTGTGCCAACTTCCGTGCTTCCGATAAGGCATCGGCGTACAGATTGACAGTAAGACAGGATACGCCGAGTACCAAGGC
>JAFVCI010000093.1 GCA_017479315.1 Opitutales bacterium
AAGTAGTGAATGCCTGTTCTAAAGTAAAATGTTTTATCTGTGGGAAGCTGAAATTCTCATAAACAGATTGTGTCGTGCATTTATACAGATGGTGCAATAATTTTTCATACAACAGAGTACAATGAAACTTTTCTTTTTCCGTCTACCTCCTCCTCGCCCTCTCGAACCGTTCGATAAAATCTTCCGCACAATAATTGGCAGTTTCCATCAGGAATAAAATGAGGCTTTCGCGCGGGATATGATAGGAGCGGCGTTGCTCCTTGCCGCGCGCCGCTTTCCCGTTCCAAACGTGTCCGAGGATTTTCTGATTATCGAAACAATCGCGGATGTATTGATCGCTGCGACCGAGAACGGCGGCGGCTTCTTTTACCGTGTACCACAGTTTGTTCGGCGGTAATAAACGTTCGAAAAATCGGTAGTTCGGATCTTTCTGCGGTGCGAACAGCTCACCCTGCACGTACATAACGCCATCCCTGCATCGTTCACGGCATCCTTGCCAAGCTCCAACATGAGAAAAATCGCGCTCAAACTCAATGTTGAAAGCAGGCATTCGGCGGGGATAAAAGCGCGTTTTCGTCGGAGGTTTTAAAACGGATTGCCGTTCGGGGAAAAAGAGGATTTCATGAGGAAAATGCGGGCTTCGTTGCGATTGCTCTGTTGGCGTTACGTCTCCAAACGAAAGCGGTCGTTTTTGACGGCTTTCGGCTTCGGGATCGTTTACGGGCTGATGAGCGGATTGGGGTTGCCGCTGATTTTCGAAAAGGTGTTTCGCGGTATTTTTGAAGAGCGCGTTGCGTACGGAGCGGCGACGGTGGTCGGCGTGGCGGCGTTGGTCCCGTTCGGTTTCGCGGTTCGCGGGCTTTTCGGCTATTTGAGTACGGTCGGGATGAACCGATGCGGGCTGGAGATTTTGACGGAACTGCGTGCGGATTTATTTCAAAAGCTGCAACAACTGCCGCTGGCGTATTTTGAACAGACGACCACGGGCGATTTGTTGCATCGGGTGGTGTCGGATCCGAAGAATTTGCAGGATTTGATTTTGGAAACGGCTTCGGAGTTTTTAAAACAGCCGTTGCAGATGGCGGCGGCGGTCGGAAGTCTGATTTGGTTGTCGGTCAAACACGGCGATTTTTATCTCTTTTTAATCTTCATGCTCGCCATCCCGGTGTGTTTTTTGCCGGTTCGGCTGTTGCGGGCGCGCGTCAGGGCGTACGGTCGGCAAACCCAACGGCGCGAAGCCGAATGTACCGCGTGCGTGGCTGAAAATCTGCAAGCTGCCGAAACGGTGCGTCTGTTTAACGGCGAAGCGGCGGCTTCGGAAAAGTTGCGAACGGCGATGGAAGCATGGATGTGCGAGATGCGTTCGGCAATCCAATGGCAACGGTTGCAGCAGCCGATGATGGAAACGGTTTCGGCAGCGGTAATTGCGGTGGTTTTTATTTACGCGTACTTTCGCCAAATTCCGTTTTCGGTGTTCAGTGCCATGGGAATGGCGTTGTATTTTGCGTTTGATCCCGTTAAGAAATTAACTTTGCTGTTCGGTTGGATGCAGCGCGTCACCGGTTCGACGGAGCGTATCCTTGAAATTTTAAACCAACCGCTTGAGATTGTTTCGCCGAAGAAAGACGCTTACGTTGGAACCTGCAAAGGTACGTTTGTGTTTAAAAATGTGACGTTTTGCTATGAACGCGCCGAAAAACCGTCTTTAACGGGTATCAATATCGAAATTCCCGCGAAACGTTTTTATGCACTGGCAGGGGCAAGCGGTGCCGGAAAATCGACCTTTATTAAATTACTGGCACGCCTGTATGATGTTTCCGATGGTGCAATCACCCTGGATGGCATCGATGTTAGAAATTGGGATTTGGCGCATTTGCGACAACAGATTGCTTTTGTGTCGCAGTCGACGCTTTTGTTTAACGATACGTTTTTCAATAATCTGCGCTTCGGTGCGCCGAATGCAACGCGCGAAGAGGTTGTCGATGCCGCGAAAAGGGCGTATGCGCATGAGTTTATTCTGGCTTCCGGCGGTTACGACGCGCCGATCGGCGAAAACGGCAATCGTTTTTCGGGCGGTCAGCGGCAACGGCTGGCGATTGCCCGCGCGTTTGTGAAAAAAGCCCCGATTTTGGTATTGGACGAAGCCACGTCGGCGTTGGATTCCGAAAGCGAGGCATTTATCAGGAAGAGCATCGAAGCGGTTCGCGGTACCCAAACGATTATCGCCATTGCCCATCGCATCAGCACCATTCAACGGGCGGATTGCATTTTGGTGTTGGATAATGGGGCTTTAATCGGGATGGGAACGCATACGGAACTGATGCAGGCGAACGCCCATTATCGGCAATTTGTTGAGAAGCAGATGATTGAAAGTGCGGTTTAAAATCTTTTATCGCCGTTATGAAGTGTCGTTTGATGTTCCGATTTGCTTTGGAAGCTGCGAAAGATGCCTTCGTGGTACCAAGTTTTTATTTTCAAAAGAATTTTTTGTTCTTGACGTGAAAGGGTTAAAGAGTTTCTTTGGATTTATGAAAATTCAATTGCGAATGTTTGTTGGTTGCTTTGTGGTTTTGGGTGTTGCAAATTTTGGTTACGCCGTATATCCGCCGATTGGAGATGTTTTGTGGCGTCGTTTAACGGGAGAAAAAATTGCGTTGAAAAAGAAAAGCGCAGTACCCAAGAAGTGTATCGTCCCGAAGGTTTTTAAAAGACTGGTTGCTCGTATGCAAGTTGTACCGCCGGAGTGGGGGTGGTTTTTTCTGACACGATTGGGGCATGGGGAAAAGTTTAAACCTGAACGATGTGGTTTAATTGATGGTGCTGGGACTTTTGATATTGCACGGCAGCTTCGTAATTTCTACCACACGGATTCGGAAGAGGACGTGTCGTTCGGATCAATCGATGATGACGGCAATGGCGACAATGATTCGGAGGGAACACGGGCTGATACCGACGATGCTTCGGAGGGAACATCGCTTGAGACATCAAGATTTGATGCGGAGACGTCAAGATTTGATGCGGATGAATACCGAAAAGAAGAGATAGAAAGATGCGAAAAAATCTTTCAAAGTGAAGAGTTTTGGGAAGGTGTTTTAGGGAAGGGGTTGTTTAAGGCGTTTGCGGAGTCGTGTAATGAAAAAGCAGGGAGACCGTCTGCTTGTTTGCGTATTGATG
>JAFVCI010000094.1 GCA_017479315.1 Opitutales bacterium
CCCCCTCTGTCCGCATCCGTATCCAATTCCTCCGCTCCCAAAGAAAACGCATCGGAACGCAACGCTTCCGCCTGCCGTTGCCCCTCCAACGAATAACGCGTGTAGGGAATGGCAGACAGTCGTTCAAGCGCAATCGGTTTGCGCGTTAATTCGCAAACGCCGTAGGTACCCTTAAAAATACGCTCGATCGCATCTTTGACCTCCGCAAGCGTTCGCGATCGATCAAATACGAACTCCAACAATTCCTCATCGCCTTCCTCGGACGCAACATTTCCATCCGTCAGAAGCGTTTGCAGACGCAACAGCTTGCGATAAAACGGCTCCCATTTCTTTGGAACGGATGCTTCTTTTTTTGCAACCGACGGCTTCGGTTGAACACCGAGAATATCCGCCGGCGAAGCAGTATGCAAAACACGTTCTTGAGATACCGCAACTCCCGACGGTTTCCCGCCCGTCAATTTCTTCGAATCCTTCGAAGACGCATTGCCCGAAGCATTTTTCAAAGCATCACCCCTACGTTCCGACGGCGATCGTTTATTTTTCTTTCCCTGAAAATCCATTTTCCGCATCCTTCCCTGTATGCAACGCCGTTGTTCCATTATAAGCTCTGCTTCCGAAACCGCAACACGTCCGCGCAACGTTCCGAAACGGCTCCGAACCCTTCGACCTCCACCAGTTTATCGACCCATCGCCAGGTGCGCGGGCAACGCACACCGTCGGCATGTTTCACGGTCACGTCGCAAGCGTCTCCGTTGGTTTCCTTGATATGTACGGCGGAAACAATAAAGCACTCCGACAATTGTTCGCGATACATCTGCACCAACGGGCACCATGCGTGTTGCTTACCGATCGCAATAAGCACCTGCGCATCCAGCGACTGACCGATGACCTTTTGTTGTCGCGCCTTCTCCAGTTCAAACTGTACCTTTTCGCGCAAACGAAACAGCTCGGCAAAATCCCTTACGATGCGTTCGTCATCCCATTGCGGATTCGGCTTCGGAAAATCTTCCAAATGAATCGATTGTTGATAACCGAAATCCGAATTCCCCCATAAATAGCCCCAAGCTTCGTCGGCAGTAAAGGTTAAAATCGGTGCCGTCAGCTTCAGCAACGTTTGGCAAATTTCAAACAGCACCGTTTGCGCCGAACGCCGCTCCAAACCGTCTGCACGCAACGTATAAAGGCGATCCTTTAAAATATCATGGTATCGCGCCGACAAAGTCAGTGTACAAAAACGGTTCACTGCCTGATAAACCTTATGAAAATCATACCCTTCGTACGCCGCCGCAACCTCCCGAATAAGCGCGTTCGTTTCCGTCAACATCCAACGATCCATGTCCATTAAGCGTTCGTACGGCACTTTATCGTTTTGAGGATTAAAATCGTACAGATTGCCCAACTGAAACCGCAGAGTATTTCGCAACGTGCGATAGGTCGCAATCACGTGTTGCAGGATGGTCTCGGACACGGGAATATCATCCTTGTAATCTTCGGACGCAATCCACAAACGCACAATGTCCGCGCCGTATTTGCCGACATACGCATCGGCGGTTTGCGGTTTATCGGCATTGGCGGAACTTTTGGAAATTTTCTTCCGTTCCTCGTCCACGAAAAAGCCGTGCGTAAGAACGGTTTTGTAAGGAGCGCAATCGCCGTCGACCAACGCCGTCATCAACGACGATTGGAACCAACCGCGATGTTGATCACTGCCTTCCAAATATAAATCCGCCGGGAACCAATCGTTCGGCTTTAAAACCGCCGCATGACTGCAACCCGAATCAATCCACACATCCAGCGTATCGGAACTTTTCTTCAAAGATCCCTGCCAATTTTTCGGCAAAGGGATGCCTTCCAACAACGTTTTTTCGTCATTCTCGAACCACCATTGCGTTCCGTATTTTTCAATCTTGTCGCCCAGCGCCTCAATCACGTCCGCATCCAACAACGGCTGATTATTCTCATCAAAAAACGCCGGCAACGGAAGTCCCCAGGTACGCTGACGGCTGATGCACCAATCGGGACGCGCCGCAACGGAACCCGAAATGCGTTTCTTTCCCCAATCGGGCAACCACTGCACTTTCTCAATCGCCGCCTTTGCCTTTTGTTTCAACGCATCCAGGCGGATAAACCACTGCGGCAGTGCGCGCGCAATCACGGGGGACTTCGAACGC
>JAFVCI010000095.1 GCA_017479315.1 Opitutales bacterium
CCGCATATTTGTTGGTCAAAATACTGCCGACCGCTTCCAACACGGCGGGAAGGGTAAAATTTTCCGATGCAATCAGCTCCAAGCCGTCGTTTTGCCGATGTTTTTCGAGGCAGATACATTCGGCAATCTCGGGATCCAACAACTCCAGCGATTGAGTCGGAAGCAACGGCAAAGGTGCATGGTCGTTTGTCGTCATAAAAAAAACATTCCATTCATCGATTTACCCACAACACCCGCTTTTATCCGACAAAACCCCGCCAAGCAAAACCCATCTGTCTCAAAGCGGAATCAAAGATATGCATCAAAAAGAACGCCTCTCTTCGACCCGCGCATTCCAAGCTCAGGGATTTTCCCCTACTCGCCCAGCTGAAACCTTACAAAGCGTTTAATGACGATGTTTTCGCCCATTTTTGCAATCTTTTCGGTTACCAAATCGCGGATAGTCTTTGATGTATCTTTTACAAACGGCTGATCAAGTAAGCAAATTTCACCAAACCACTTTTTCAATTTACCTTCCACGATCTTTGCAATCGCCGCCTCGGGTTTACCGACGCACTGCGCTTTCGCAATATCCGCTTCCTTGGCAATCATTGTCTCGGGAACATCTTCCTGCGTCAGATACAACGGATTTGCCGCTGCAATCTGCATCGCGATATCCGTCACCATTTGCTTAAACTCCTCATTGCGCGCCACAAAGTCCGTTTCACAGTTGACTTCCACTAGGACACCCAATTTTCCGCCGCCGTGAATGTACGAATGAACAATACCTTCCTGCGCGCTTCGACCCGCTTTTTTGGCGGCACTCGCAACACCTTTCTTGCGCAAAAGTTCAATCGCCTCGGCTTCAACGCCATTGCTCTCAACCAACGCCTTTTTGCAATCCATGAACCCCGCGCCCGTTTTTTCGCGCAGAGCCGCCACCATTTGACTTGTCACTTCCGCCATTATTATTCCTCCTTTGATGCAACCGATGCCGATGAACTTTCAACCGCCTTTGCCTCAGCTTTCGGCTTCTCCGTTGCGGTTGAAGCCTCTTTCTTTACAGGTTCCATCACTCTTTTGGCTTCCGAAGCCTTATCTACCCTCTTTTCGCCGCCCGTTCCCGTGCGCTTTCCATCGCCCGCATTCTTTTGACCATCCTTCTTGTCAAAGCCCGAACGATTGGGTCGCGAACCGAAAGGCGGGCGTTGCCGCATCCAGCTTTTTGCTTTCGAAGACGATGCGACGTCCGTCGGCACGAACTTGTGCACTTTATTCAACTTCGCCAACTCTACACCCTGCTCCATCGCTTCCCGCAAATAATCAAACAACACGCGCAGTGCCTTCACCGAATCGTCGTTCGCCGGGATCGGATAATCCAACAACGACGGATCGGAATTGGTATCCACAATACCGACGGTCGGAATTTGCAGGCGTCGCGCTTCGCGAAGAGCAATCGTCTCCTTCATCGCATCGACTGCAAACAAAACGTTCGGGCAGGCATTTAACTCCAATAATCCCTCAAAACCGCGATGCATGCGCACCATCTCGCGGCGAATGACCGAGCTCTCCTTTTTAAACATCTTGTCCAGTTCGCCCGACTCCTCCATCGCCAAAAAACGCTTGTATTTCGCCAAACTCGCCTTGACGGTCTTAAAATTCGTCAAACAGCCGCCCAGCCAGCGATTGGCGCAGAACGGCATCCCGGTCGCCTGCCCCAATTCGCGAATCAACTCCTGCGATTGCGGCTTCGTCCCGACCAACAGCACCGTCGCGCCGTCTTTAATTTGCTCCGCCAAAAACGTCGCCGCCTTCTCCAGGCACGCGCGCGTCTTTTCCAAATCAATGACGGAAATGTCGTGAATGTGCTTGTATAAGTACGGTCCGAACTTCGGATTCCAGCGCTTCACCTGGTGCCCGATGTGGACACCGGCTTCAAACATCGTTTCGTAATCTAATTCCATAAAAAACTCCGTATTCTCTTCAGAACCTGGGATAAAAGGGGTTAAGGGTTAAACAACGCCCTCATGGAAAACGGTTTTTCAAACAAACACAAGCCGTTTTTAAAAATTTTTCACATTTTTCTCCGTATTCGGCAAATGTTCGCCTTCTTCCCGAAAGTAAATCACATACTCGTCTTCACCGACGTAACCGACTTGCTCGCGAAGCACACGCTCGCGAAAATCGGCGTTGGTCATCAGTTTCCGAATAAAATAACGCTTTTTCGCCACCTGCAAACGGTACCGTTTGATTTTAACTTCCAAATGCTCCCGTTGTGCGCAAACGGCTCGATGATAACGCCATGCATCGAGAAAACGGCGTCCCAAAAGAGCGTAAATGACGTATGCCGCCAACGACAGCAACAAAAGTCGTTTAAGGAGGTTTTTCGGAAAGTGTACCATGACTAGTACGGATCCTTCTTAAAGAAAGTATTCCGCACACAGTGTCTTAAAGATCGTTCCGATCGCGGTAATTGCAAATAAGCCTCCACTTCACGCTTTAAGCCCTCCTTAAACGATTCCGGTCGATAATCCAAGTCACGGGATGCCGCTTCATGCGAAAAAACACGATCCTCCCCCATACGCAAAACTTGTTCGACCTTATCAATCTTCCCGAGAGTAAAACATTTCGTCATTCTGGCAAGAAACGCACCGATCGGCATCGGACAATTCAAAAAGCGAACACTTTTACCCAGATAACGCCCAATCAACACAAACAATTCATGCATGGAAAGCTGGCATTCGCCCGAAAGGATATAATCTCTCTGAGGCAAATGATCCGTTTGAATGACACGATAATAAGCGCGACCCAAATCGCGCGCATTCACCGGCTGTAATTTTCCGCAACCGTGATTAATCTCCGGCATTATCGGGAAACAATCAACCAATCGAATAAACTTCGAGATATTCAAATCACATAAATCGCCGAAAATCATGGTAGGACGCAAAATCGTTAAGTCTAAATCTTTGCCGTCCGTCATTTGAAACAGTTCGCTTTCAGTTCTCTTATAATCGCCAGCCGCCATTTTGTATTTTGAAAAAATGCCGGTTGTGTGAACTAAAATCAATCGTTTTACCTTTTCCCGAAGCACAATTTTCGTGAGTAAATTTGAAAAACGAATACCGACAATATGAAACACAACATCAGTGTCGCGCACAAGCGAAGCAAGTATCTCTTCGTCTTCTACTGAACCGACAACTTTTTCAACGTTTAATCCGGAGTGATCCAAATCAAAGGTATTACTTGAAAGCCTGACCAAACAACGAAGACATCCTTCGAAATGGTTTCGAATAAACTCCTTAAGCAAAAATCCGCCCGTATGCCCAGTGATACCGGTAACCGCAACTATCTTATTCATAGTTACCTGTATTCTTCACCGCAACCAACCATAATGGCAAGAGTAGATTAGGGAAGTACATACATGAACCGTTTTTTCTCAACCGGTCGCACAGGTATATCCGCCAGAAGCCGCCTCTATTCGGCTTGGTGGCAACGTTCAAATAAAATGCGAAACATATCCGATATACGTAGCAAAACCGCTTACACAGACAATCTCCGAAGTTGTCGTTTGCTATTGGAAAGTAAAACAGAATTTTTGCAATGAACCCGACCGAGAATACCGAAAACGAATTTCACGAGATCCGTGAAACGCACCCAAAGCGCACATTGCCCCTGACGGAGGCTTTGGAAGATTACGAAATACCTGCGATACCGACGGGAAGAAACCTTACGGTTCCTCCGTATGGCTGTGCGCCGTCGTTCTGTTCTTCATCATCGGATGCCTGGCGTTTCAACAGCGATCCGAAAAGCCGCAAAACCAAGCGCACGAAAACGTCCAAAAGCCGCTCAATATCTCGCCTTATCTCACGCTTAACGTTCCCAAACAGCCCTTTCGGCTGGCGGATTTAAAAAATGATGCCATCCGCGATGCCTTTGATACGTCGGAAGAAAATTTCATCGAAAGCCAAACGGGACAGGAATTTTCCTATCGCAAAAATGTTCTATTCAACGATTCATCGAAAACCATCGCTTCCGAATACGGTGCCTTTGTACTTCCGAACAACACAAAGTTCATCTATAAGTGGTTACAGGCGCAGCACATTCGGGACATTACCTACAAAAACTTCGAAAGTCACCTGTCGTTTAACGATAAAATTTTCCACTTAAATGATATCGTTTCACCGCAATATCGCATCAAATGGTGCGATATCGATCCGGTTGATAAGAAGATCTTCTTCTCGGACGCCAACAACAACCGCTACGCCGTTTCGTTTTAATCGTCGTGCTTTGCGAGAAGGTTAAGGCAGAAAGCGGGCAGCGAACCGACCGTACACGCGTCGCATTGCCTTCTGCCCGCCACCACGGCTTTATATGCATATACCTCGGCACAAAAATACCTCGGCACAAACCGACCGCTGTTTGAAAATCACTGAAATTCAAAAAACTACTCCGAAGTACATCGGCATTGCGGTTTATAAGGCGAACATATTAACGCAGACAAAACATATTAAAGTAGACAAAAGTCTCTTACATCTGCCCGCACTCTCTTTGGCATCGGACGGGTTTTGATTTGACGGTAACCGTTGCATTTCCAAGAATAGGAGGGAGTATGAAGTTTTCGTCAAAATTATTTTCACAAACATTCATCCCTTGCTTTTTTTTATTAGCGGGCGGCTGTACCAAAACGGAATCGGGATTGACGGGCGTCGGATTGGGGTCCGCCGTCGGCGCGGGCATCGGATACGCCATTGACGGCGGTGCGGGCGGTGCGCTCGCGGGAGCGGCATTGGGTGGCATTGCCGGCGGTGCGGTCGGTGTGGCAACCAACAACGAAGATGAGGAACCCCGGACATCTAAGCGGCGCAGAACTGTTGAAGAAGTACCTTCGTCCTACCGTTCTGAAGATGAATTGGAGCGGGCGCGCACCGAAGTTAGGAGGAAGCGGCTGGAACGGGAAACACTGGAGATCGAAAACGAAAAGAAACGCCTGCAACTGGAGAAAAAACGCCTGGAACTGGAGGAAGCCAAACTGGATAAAATGAAACGGCAGGCGCTCCAAAAGGAAGAATAGAAGCAAGTCGGTTTCAACTTTTATCGATCGCATCAAATGCTTACGAAGCACCGCCGAGGCGGTTGTTGCTCTGCTCGTAACCTTTTGCAAGTATTATCCGCTACATCATTCGGTGCGCTTTGTGCCACTTCCAACCTGTTCCGACCGCAATCGTACTCCTGATATATCTGCCTTTAGCTTGACGCCTGCACTGTTTTTTCGCGGAATGAAACCATGGAAGGATGGCGGAGCGGTCGATCGCGGCGGTCTTGAAAACCGTTAAACCGAAAGGTTTCGGGGGTTCGAATCCCTCTCCTTCCGCCATGCAATATAAAAGCGGTACTTTGTGAAAAAATGACGGCTTC
>JAFVCI010000096.1 GCA_017479315.1 Opitutales bacterium
GGAGGTCGCGAGTTCGAGTCTCGTCCATCCCGCCAGAGGTTTTTCGGAGAGGTCGGTTTTGCGATTTGGTTTTTACCAAAGTTAAGGTAGTGATTGTGCAGAGTTGCGGGTGTTTCCTTTTTTTTCTTTTCTTATTTCGGTATGTATATTATTCATTACGTCGTTAGTGGTTGTTAAACAATCCTGTGAAAAACCGTTTCCGTTTCGTCGTATAAAATTTGTGCGTTCAAAGCTGTCTCTGGTTTTAATCAGATGCGATTTCGAGTAGGTAATTTTTTATCCCGACTGGTGCGAACAAATGCACGCAAGAGAGAAATGGGGAATTCGATAATTCCGAAATTGTTGCATCTGCTCCGAGCAGTGTTTTTTAAAACGACACAACTCCTAGCCCGGGAAACAGTGTGATTCCATGTACCGCAAGAAAATAAAATTACTTCAAAAATACCGAAAAAGTACTTTAAAAGAAAAATGAAGATCGGAAAGCGCGTAAAATTGTCGGAAGTATCAAAGAAAAAGCAAATGCGTTCTAGGATTCGCGGCTTAAACGGAAAAGACAACAGAAAATTCTCTGATGCTTCGTCTGAACAGGTCAATGAAGGAGTTAGATCCGGAAGAGGCGACACCGTACCGTTTGAAGGACTTTAAAAAAACAAAGAAGCGAGCACGAAAAATGAATTGCAGTAAAGAACCCTCGTTCCCAATTCATCACGATCCTTACCTGCCGTATCTCTTACTCCTACCGCAAACACTCCGGGTGCCAGCAAACAAACCAAACATCACTGTTTTTATCTTTAGCTTTAGCTGCATCAATCAGTCCCTCTATTCTTTGTTTCGCCCTCTCTTTGGGTGTAAAGCAGCAACCTAGGTCTTTCGAACGGAACTCGATAAGACCTTTGTTATACGATACGATAACATGACCTTTGATCGCGATGAAATCTGTATCTTCCAAACCAGCAATCACCTTTTCCAAATCCTTTTCCGATACTTTCCATCCCTTCGCCGCTTCAACGGTAAAAAGTCGTTTTCCGAAATTTTTCAACGCACCCGTAGCGTGCGGCAACGTTCCGTCGGAAATATAATATAACAACCCCGAACAATCAAAACCGCGGCATTCATATTGTTCTCCTTTCTTAAAAGTTCCCTCTGGCAACGGAACGGTTTTGAATTGATTGCCGCCCCAGCAATACGGAACATTTTCACGAAGGCAACTCTCAAAAACGGTTCGAATTTCCTCCAACGACATCGGAGAACGTTCCCGCTTTATATCTCCCTTCTCAAACTTTTCACAGAAATCCTCTATAGAAGACTTATAAACGTAACCTCTATGTTTCACTTCTTTCGTCATCTCGCATGTTACTCCTGCCATGCCATTCTCTTTGTACTCGAGTACCTCTATGACGCTCCCGGGTAACAGCACCGTGTCTAAACCCTCGCAGTTGCATCCTTTCTCACCCCTTTCGAACGAACGTTCTACTTTGTCATCTTCGAACAGTGGCAAATAACATCCGTTTCTAACAACAAACATGTCGCCTGCGTGCATACGGAACACTCCGAATACCAACGTAAAACAGAGAAGCGAAACAAAATGAAACTTCCTCATGCTTTCATTCGATGTATAATTTTAAAACATGTCAATAGAAAATAATCTAAATTAACTTCAACCATTCATTGACAATAATCACTCCCTGAAACACCAAAATATACTCAAGCCATTCATGAAATCTGTTAATCCAAGTTTTTGAAGCATGAATATCAAAAGGTTTGTGCATTATCCAAATAACCATAAATAAAACCGCAAATAATATAATTTGATACTTCATATCTATTCCCACTCTTGTAATTAAAGTGTGGATTACAATGGCAGCAAAAAAAGGATGGGGTTAGCCTGCAAATTTATCCTGTGGCCAAATAATCTAAGTGGCATCGTAACGAATATAAATGAAACGTTCAACTTTCTTCAAGTAACTGACTTGTGACCGCCAGAGTTTCGTAAATCCAAAATTTTACCGCCGATAATCGACGGCAAAATTTAAGTCTTTTTTAATAACCGCACGGTCGAGTTGCCGTCAGACACCGCTCTGTTATTTCCGGTTAAATTTCGGCAATAAATACTCAACGCACGACTGCAGTGTATTCAAACGCGGATAATCGGCTTCCGGTACGTCGATGTGATGTTGCTTCCGTAATTCCATGACGATATCCAAAAAGTCCATGGAATCCAGACCGAGCAGATCGCGTAACGGCGTTTGATCCGCCTCCGACGCCCCCCCCCTCAATTTGCTCAAATCCGCATCGGGAGCGATTTCGGCAATGATGTCCAACACGATTTGGCGCACGTCCATCGCCGTCTTTTCGTTTATATCGTTCATGTTTTGAGTATAGTGATTAAGAATTAAAGCGTTGCACAATCACCGTCGAATTGATCCCCAACATGCCGAAAGAATTGCTCAAAATCGTATTCGCCCGTTGTAATTTTTTCGGCGTGTTGATAACCAAATTCGGAAGTTCGCACTCGGGATCGAGGTTATCGACATTGAGGGTCGGATGGATGATTTTATCTTCAAAAGACGGTAAATTTCCCGCCAATTCCAATGCACCCGCCGCTCCCATCGTATGCCCGATGAAACTTTTGGTGTTATTGAAATGCGTGTTCGGCGCATCTTTGAAAACGTCTCTCAGTGCTTGGCATTCGCGCCGATCGCCTTCGACGGTCGACGTTGCATGCGTACTGACGATATCAATGTCATTCGGCTGAAGTTCGGCTTTTTGTAACGCAAACCGCATGCATTCCGCCTGTCGTTCGCTATCGGGAAGAACCGTATTCGTCGCATCCGAATTGATGCCGTATCCGACGATCTCTCCGTAGATTTTGGCGTTCCGCTCTAACGCATCATCCAGCCGTTCCAGAGTGAATAAACAACCGCCTTCGCTGATGACAATTCCGTTGCGGTCGCGGTCGAACGGTCGGCTGGCTTTGTTCGGATCCGGATGCTCCGCCAACGCCCCCTGGTTTTTGAAGCCGGCAAAAATCCCGAAACTGCCGGTACTCTCCCCTACTCCGCCGGCGAGCGCATAATCGACTTCGCCCAGGCGCAACATTTGAACTCCCTGAATAATCCCTAAATTCCCGCCGGCGCAGGCACCGCCCAGGGTATAATGCGGCCCCGTAATACCGAGGTTGATGGAAATTTCCCCGGCGGGATTATTGGCAACCGTTCGCGGATTATGATGATGATTCCAGTATTTGGTATCGTAACCGAATTGCGACAGTTGATAAACTTCATTTTCCGTCTCGACCGTTCCGTGTTCCGTAATACCGACGTAGATGCCGACGCGGCTCTTATCGAGCAGTTCCCACGGCAGACGGCTTGATTCAATCGCTTTATGTGCGCAATAAATTCCAATCGATCCGGCGCGCGTCCCGGTGCGAATTTCCTTTTTGGTTTGATAATCGGTCGCATTAAAAGCGCAGACGCCCGCCAAAACGAGTCCCATGTAACGCATGTCGATGCGTTGAATGCGTGCGCATCCTTCCAGCAAATGTTTGCGAAATTCCGCCAGGGAATTCCCGTTCGGCGCGACCAAACCGACGCCCGTAATCACAATTCGCTGCGACCACTCCATCACAAAATTTTCAGCAACGTCTTTATGTTAAAAAATTTTTCCGAAAATGAAAGATAAAAATGCACACGTTATGCCGTCAATTTTTTCAAAGCTTCGTACTTTTGGCGATTTTCCCCCAACTGCCGCTTTACGCCTTCGATGACATTCGGTGCCGCATGCGACAAAAATTTTTCGTTGGAAAGCTTAACCTCCGCCGTTTGAATGTGCTTCGAAAGTACTTCGAGCTGTTGCCGAAGTTGCGTTTCGTCCGCATTCGCCGCGTTCTTCTCGGACGAAGTTTCGATGAAAAACGTTCCGCAGTGCGTCACAATGTTCGGCAAGCCGGAAAGCGGTTTTTGCGTCGTTTCCAACGCCTTTAAGCCGACCAAACGTACCAAAAGTTCGCGATGTTTTTCGAAATCTTCGCAATGTTTGTCCGATAAAACATGCATCACAACCGACTTGCTGCCCTTGCCGTGCTCCGCCTTTAAGGTTCGCAACTGCCCGATGAGATCGACGAGACGACCGACTTCCGAACATTCTTTTTCGGAGATGTTAAGTTTTCCCAATCGTTGCTTAAAAGCTGACAAATTCCATGTATTTTCATGTATCAAACCCGTCCCGAGATGCATTTGCTCCCATAATTCTTCCGTTATGTAGGGAATGAACGGGTGCAACATTTGTAACATTTGCCGTAAAAACAGATCCTGAACCGTCGGGCAGGATTTTTGTTGATGTTTTTGCACCTCCAGATAGAAATCGCAAAAAACATCGCGGAAACATGCCTGTAAATCTTTAACGGCGGCATTGAATTCATATTGCTTCAAGTGCTTTTCATA
>JAFVCI010000097.1 GCA_017479315.1 Opitutales bacterium
AAATCCTGAATGGTGCCGAGTTTTTCCGTCGTTCGGCACACGTTGACGATGGCACTGGCAATTGACGGATCGGGGCAACTTTGCAGTTCAGAGGTCAAACAGCGCGTGACGACGGATAGATTTTCACTGAAATGTTCAAAGGCGCTTCGGGTGTCGTTGAAGCCGTCGATAAGGTTTTGTGTGAGCAATTGGAACGTTTGCAGCGGATTGCCTTTTAAGGGTAAAAGTTTATCCAAAATCAGGGCATTGAAATCCTTCGGCGGTAGCGTAACGTCGTGCGTAAAATGCGCGGTGACTTCCCGCAACAGCGGTGCCAGTTGGTAGCTGTCCATAATGCGATCACCGTGTTTGTTCAATAACTGCGTCCGCACCTTATCCACTTCGCCGATTTGCGCTTCCAACGCACGGATTTGCTGTTGAATTTGCTCCCGTTCGGCTTCGCTTTGCGGTTCTTTGGATGAAGCCGAAGAGCGTTCGTCGGCAAACTTTTTCAGATTTGCCAGCTTGCGTTCCCAAACGTCGCGGACAATTTGCAGCGCATTATGTTGTTCAGCAACGTCATCGAACGCTTTCAGTGCATCTTTGACGGTTGCTTCCGTGCATTGTTTTTTCAGCGACAGTTCTTCCAGCTTTTGAAAGCAGGCTTCGTATTTTTCTTCGCTGCCCGAGAAGAGTGCATTGGATCGCTCTTGGATCGTGCCCTGCAAATCCTTTTGCATTTGGCTGTTGATCATCGTCAGGCGCGCTTCCGTCTGCTTCGTAATGCGTTTGCTGCGGGCGTCCTGTTCATTCACCTTTTTGGGCTCGGCACTTTTTTGAATATCGCCGACCCGTTTTCGGGCGGTATTTTGAAGACCTTTTTTATGTTGCGCTTTTTTGGTCTGTTTTTGCGCCATAAAGCCCGACATGCATTCATCGTCTTTGGTGCTCGGATCGACTTCATCCGTCGCTACCTGAATTGTTTGGTTATCCAGCTTCCCCGTTTGCGCCGTTGAAACGGGCTGTTCGTCGTTGACGAACGCCTGAGTCGTTTGCGCAGCCGCCTGGGTTTGAAAATTGAGGGCACCGTCAACCATTACCGACGAAAGAAGCATTTTTTGTGCCGAAGGCGGAAAATTTTCTTCCTAAGGTATTGTTGTGCTTTGCGGTTCCCGTAAACATCTCGATCGGTCGGTACTGAAAGTGTTCGATGAGCGATTTTTGAAGCGTTTTGTCCCGCTTATCAGGGAAAACAGAAGACACCCCGCGGTACATGCGTGTTCGTTACGGGACCTTTATGCGAATTTTTTGCTGTCTTTTCGGAAAAATTTCCTTTCGACGTATGTTGCGGTTTTGTTTCTTAAGTCCCGCGTCCGAAATTTTGACGCGGATGCCGTATGTTCGCGGTACGTGCGATATGCAAAAATATACTGTCGAAATTCAATCCTCGACCGAGTGAACGTCCCGCGGATGTTTGGCGAAGTAACGCATCAACGTCAAACGGTGAATTTTGGCGTTGTGGCGTACGTCGACGGGAAAATTTTTGTGGATACAAAAGTTTTTGATTGGTTCGGTAACGGGACACGCCTGAGCCAGACGACGTAGTTCGTGAAACAAGGATTGCGTTTCGTCTTTCGAAAGATAGGTCTTCGGTTCAATCACAACGGCGGGAACGATTTGATTTTCCGCATTGAATGCAATCAGTGCCGAACGAAACACTTTTTCATGGGCATTAAAAATTGCTTCGCAACAGTCGGTGTAAAAGGTTTGTCCCGCCGTTATAACGCGCTCTTTTTTGCGCCCGCAAAACCATAAACGCCCCTGTTTGTCCAGATAACCGACATCGCCCATGCGGTGCCAAAGGATGCCGTCGGTATCATAAATTTTTGCATTTTTCGTCGCAACTTCGTCATTGAGATAACGCTTGCTGACATAAGGTGCCGAAACAGTGATTTCACCGATGTTGCTCGTCGGCAGAGCATTCGGCAAAGTGTCGAGCGGTTCATCGGTAATGGGGATAATGCGAACGCGGACGCCCGGCAACGGATGTCCGACACACGTTCCGCAACCCTGCAGGGTTTGTTGGTACGTGTCTTGCAGGACTTCTTCGGCGGTAATGCACGCCACCGGCAGGGCTTCCGTTGCGCCGTAAGGCGTGAAAACGCGACCGTTCGGCACCAACGTCTGTATGCGTTTCAGTAACGTCGGATGTATGGGGGCGCCCGCAAGAAAGAGACGCTTGACGGAAGGCAACTGTACGTTGTTTGCTTCGCAGTACATCGCCAGTTTTGTCCAAAGCCGCGGCGAACCGAAGCTGTGCGTGACGTTATGCTTCAGGATGGAGGGAATGATTTTCTTCGGTTCGAGCGTGCTCGGGCGCGAAGGATTGATTTCCGGCAGAACCGTTGTCAGCCCCATCGCGGGATTATAGAGGGAAAACACCGGCAACAGCGGAAAGTCAACTTCGCCCGCGCGAATGTCGAAGGTGCGTGTCAACGCCTCCGTCTGTGCATTCAGTTCGCCGTACGTATAGACGGCTCCCTTCGGATGACCTGTGGATCCCGACGTGAACAGAACCGCCGCCGTATCTTCGGGACGGACTTCGGTTTGGAACGCGCAGGAAAAGTCGCGTTTCGAAAGTTTTCGTTTCAGACGTTCGGACAAAAAAAGAGCGTTCTCGAAGTTTGCAAAAGGCTTTAAAAGGTAACAAAGCCATCGTCCGCGCGGAACGCTTAAAAAGAAGTTCGGTTGTGTTTTACGGACGCAGTTAAAAAAGTTTTTCAATCCCATGCCGGGATCGATGACGATCGGAACGGCACCCAATCGCAACAGCGCGAAGGTTGCGATGAGTAAATCTTCCCCCGGCGGTACCAATAATAAAACGGTTTTGCCGCGCGAAACATTGTTTTCGAAAAAGTACGTTGCCCATACATTGGCTTCATGATCCATCTCGCCGAAGGTTTTTTCCGCAACCGACGATGCGCCGTCTTCGGACGTTCGCGTGACCTTTAAACCGACGGTATCGGGTCGTTTTTGTGCAACTTCGTGCAGAGCTTCAACGATATTCATGCTTCGGAATTTCTATGAAAATACCGATGTTTTTATAATACCCAAAGCGACCGTCAGCCGATTGCAAACGTACTCGGTTGTTTGAGCAACGTTGCCAACCGCGATGCATCTTCAACGCTTCCCGTGGCGAATGTTTCTTTTCCGCCGCCGCGTCCGCCGCATTGCGCAAGAAGATGCTTCAAAAGACGATCGGCGGGTAATTGTTTTTCGACGGCTTTGTCGGAACAGAAGATTAGCAATAATTTTTCGCACGCAACCGCAAGCACATCCAAAGATTGCTCTTTAAAAATGCCGCCGCAGATACCGCGCAGTGTTTTAACATCAACGGCTTCCGTTAAACAAGCGGAAGCAACTTTTAAAGCATCGCCGTCGGTTTTTGAAACGGGAATTGCTTCCAAAGCGCGAAGGACATTTGTTTTGACCGCCGAGGTTGAAAGGTTGGAGGCTTCGTTCTTCTTCTCTTTTTTACTTTTCTCAAGTTCCGTTTCCAGCGTTTCGCACCGTTGTTTCAATTCCGAATATCGACGATACGCCGCTGTTCCGACGCAGGCTTCGATGCGACGAATGCCGGCACTGACGCTTGATTCTTTGAGAATACAAAACGCGCCCAATTCGCCCGTGTGATGCACGTGCGTTCCGCCGCACAATTCCCGCGAACCGTTTCCGTATTGCAACCAACAACCGCCTTCTTTTTCTTTCCCGATGCTGACCATCCGCACGATGTCGCCGTATTTTTCGCCGAACAGTGCAACGCAATCATTCGGGAGATCATCCTTATTCTTCTCTTCAACGGTCACGGGCGCATTCTCCAAAATTACCTCGTTACACAGTTTTTCGACTTCCGCCAGTTGTTCGGAGGAAACTTTTTCATAGTGATTGAAATCAAAACGCAGGCGTTCGTCCGTCACCGACGAACCACACTGATGCAGGTTGGGATTTAAAAGCCGCCGCAGTGCCCATTGCAACAGGTGCGTGGCGGTGTGATGACGCGAAATCTCTTTGCGCCGTTCGATATTGACCTCCAAACGAACCTTTTTATTCAGCCATTCGGCGCGAAGGGCTTCCAAATCAATCGGGTTGCCGTCATCGTTTTGAACCTCATGCAACAGCGTATTCCCCTGCCAAATTGTGTTTTTAACGCACAAAACCTTCGGTTCGGTTGTTAAGCACATGAAGCCGCTGTCGCCGATTTGACCGCCTTTTTCGCCGTAAAACGGACTTTGTTCGACGATGACATAAACGGTATCCCTGTCGTCGATACTGTTCCCGCGCACCACATCCGAAACGACGGATTCGACCGTTTTTAAACTTCCGTCTTCCCGTATAAGATCGTATCCGACAAAGCGCGTCCGGCACTCGGGTGCGTCCGAATGCGTTACCTGCACCGATGTTTTTTTGGAAGCCGCCCGCGAACGCTCCTTCTGTTGCGCCATCTCGTTTTGGAATTCCTCTTCGTCTACGGTAATGCCGTGCTCTTTGGCAATCAGTTGCGTCAGTGCCAACGGGTAGCCGTAGGTATCGTAGAGCAAAAAGGCATCTTTGCCCGAAAGTTTATCCGTACCGAGGCGTTGTTGCAACAGACGCATACCTTTATCCAGGGTTTGTCGGAAGAGACGTTCTTCGATTTCCAACGGTTCACAAACGGCTTTGTTTTTCAATTCCGGGAAAATATCGCCCATCGTACGGACAACAACGGAAGCCAAACGCGCAAAAAAGCCGACGGATGCAAACTCGGGTTTTTGATGTAAGCCTAATTTTTGCCCGAAGTAGACGGCACGCCGAATGATTTTCCTCAATACATAGTTACGACCTTCGTTGCCGGGATAAATCCCGTCGGCAACGGCGAATGTTGCGGCACGTACATGATCGGCGATCACGCGAAATGCGATATCGGCTTCCCGGCGTTTTTTTTCTTCGGGTGACGGATTTTCTCCTTTGGTCGGTACCCGTCCGCCGTACCGATGCCCCGACCACTGTTCCAGGACTTCGAAGAGCGGTTGGAACAAATCGCTTTCGTAATTGGAGGGTGTTTTTGAAAAATCCGTAAAGTTCCGCGTCGTTGCTAAAATCCCGGCAATCCGTTCCAGCCCCATTCCCGTGTCAACGTAATGATTTTTCAGCGGTTCCAACGAACCGTCCGCCAACGCGTTGTATTGCATGAATACCAAGTTCCAAATTTCAATGCACCGCGCATCGCCTTTGTTGACCAAACGACCGTCGGTGTGCCCGTTCGGCGTTAAATCGATGTGAATTTCGGAGCACGGTCCGCACGGCCCCATGTCGCCCATCATCCAAAAATTATCTTTCTTATGTCCGGCAACGATGTGAACGTTCGGATCGAGACCGGCATGCGTGAAAATTTCCTTCCAAAGCTCGTACGCTTCGTTATCGCGTTCGGCGGGTTCGCCGTCGAGCGGTTCATAGACGGTGGCGTACAAGCGTTCTTTCGGGAAATGCCAGACATCGACCAACAGTTCCCATGCCCATTGAATAGCTTCCTTTTTGAAATAATCGCCGAACGACCAGTTGCCGAGCATCTCGAAAAACGTATGG
>JAFVCI010000098.1 GCA_017479315.1 Opitutales bacterium
ATTGGAAGAACAGGAAGATAACCATCCCGCATTCGTAGTGTATGAAGATGCTCCAAATGCGTTCCTTGAACAAATCGACTGAAAAACAGCAGGAACAAAAAACATTCAATAAATTAATCCAGAGCCGCCGAGAGGCGGCTCGGGGTGCTTTCAACAGTTCTTCACTTTCTTAACTTTCGAAACAGTCGCTTTTTTAAGAAACCCGTTTTCCTCGAATTGTTACAGCTGCTCTTTTGCTTCTCTCTTCGGAAATAAAATCTCACCTTTGTGCACCTTTACCTGCGGCTTCAAGACATTCCATTGGTTGATCTTATCGTACACCACGTCTTCCTCCATTGCACCGATTTGCTCCCAAATCTTTGGCATCATCGTCGGCATAAAGGGCATCAATAATCCCGAAGTGATACGCAACGTTTCCAGTAAATTATACAAAACCGTCGCCAAACGCGCCCTTCGGGTCGGATCTTTTGCCAATACCCACGGTACTGTTTCGTCAATGTACTTATCCGCCAAAGAAATAACTTCAAAAATCGCTGCAAGTGCTTCGTTTAATCGGAACGCATCTATTGCCGCATCGGTTTTATCGCGCAACGCAAGTGCGGATTGCATCAAGGGTTCATCAATCGGTGCCGCTTCCCGTTCCGCGGACAACGTTCCGCCAAAGTACTTTTCGACCATCGCCACGGTACGCGCAACCAAATTCCCGATACCGTTCGCCAAATCGGCATTGATGCGTTTTACAAAAACATCCTCTGAAAACGCGCTGTCGTTCTCCAAAATCATTTCGCGCAAAAGAAAATAACGCACCGCATCCGTACCGTATCGTTCCGTTAAAACGTATGGATCGATAACGTTCCCGCGCGATTTGCTCATTTTCTCGCCACCGACCGTAATCCACCCGTGCACCGCCAGCGTTTTTGGTAACGGCACCTCCAACGCCGTCAGCACCGCCGGCCACAGAATGGCATGGAACCGCATAATATCTTTTGCCACAAAATGGACATCCGCCGGCCAAAAACGTTGAAAATCCCAAAAAGCTCCGTTTTCGTACCCCAACGCACTGATATAATTCAACAACGCATCGAACCAAACATACACCGTATGTTTCGGATCGAACGGCACAGGGACACCCCAGGTAACACCCGTGCGCGACACACAAACATCTTCCAAACCGGGTTTGATAAAGTTGCCGATCAATTCCTTCGCGCGACTGTTCGGTTGCAAAAACGTACCGCCTTCCAACAATTTGCCGATCGTATCCGTGAAAGCCGAAAGCTTAAAAAAATACGCCTCTTCCCGCGCATCCGTCACCTCGCGACCGCAATCGGGACATTTGCCATCGACTAACTGTTTCGGGGTCCAAAAACTTTCACAGGGCGTGCAATACTTTCCGACATACTGCCCTTTGTAAATGTAACCGCGGTCGTACAGTTTTTGAAACACCACCTGCACCGTACGGACATGATAATCGTCGGTGGTACGAACAAAGCGATCGTAACGGACATTCAATACGTCCCACAGTTTTCGGAATCGCTCCGTCATCCCGTCCACATACGCCTGCAGTTCCATACCCGCCGCATGCGCCTTTTGCTCGATTTTCAAACCGTGCTCGTCGGTACCCGTCAAAAACAGCACGTCATACCCCTGCATCCGCCGATAACGCGCAATCGCATCGCAGGCAACGGTCGTATAACAGTGTCCGATGTGCGGATTGCCGGACGGATAATAAATCGGAGTGGTAATGAAGAACGGTTTTTTTGCCATGAGGTGATTTCAGGGTGACAGAAAATGACGGTTGAAACAAACAAAATCGAGGGGAATTCCTATTTTTTAGCGTCTCATCAAATAGGCTTTGATTGTTTTTTTATTGATATTTCTTGTATGAAACTTTTTTTTAAAATTTAGATAAGAGCATAACTATTGTATGAAAAAAGTTCAAAAAACACTGCTTCTTTGCACAGTAATTTCTGTCTGCAGCGGGCTAATGAAAGCAAGTTCACTGTATGATGAAGTGTGGCATTGTGTTGCTCAACGCGTAATTATGAACGGAAAACACATAGAGGAATACAAAAGGTATTCCGGGATGTATCGGTATTACATATCAAACTTTGTAAATCTTCACACGGCTCCGTTTAAGAATTACAAGTCTAAAGAGCTGATGCCGAAATTGAGGAAACACCTGGAAGAGGTTGCGGGGCGGTGGGGGAGGTCGCTTGAGTACATCAATCAAAATGGCTACAGGCAGTGGGATGATAGTTCGCAATGTCCGCTCGGGAGCCGTAGTTTCGGTGAGCTTATGTTGGGAATTGCCGAAGAATTTCTTTTAGAAAAATTATTGTTTCTACGAGATTACAATAAAGCAACTGATCTAGCTCTTGAATATCCGTGCGAAAGGCTGTGCGCTCCGTTTATTGTGCATTTTTATCGCCTGCGGAACAGGTTTTATGACATAACCTTTGATGAGCGCATCAAACGTACGGAACAATTAAAAAAAGCATTCACCAAACGTATGGGAAAATTCGAAGCGGTGAACTCGGCTTTGTTGCACTTCAAACAGAAAAGTTATCTCAGCGCAACAGGAAAAGCCGCTTATGAAATTTCCAAAGCTTTTTTCAATGAAGCAAGTGTCTCCAATCGACTGAAGCAAATTATGTTTGAAATAGAACACTTTGTTAAATATGTACTGGAAGATCCCTGTTTTTTTTCTGACTGTAACTATTGGGGACAGCCTCACATCGGTGAGGAAGAAGGACGGAAGATCCTTGAGGAGATTGAATAAAGGAACACAATCGCTTGTTTTTGGGGATCCGTCTGTTCCGTTTCCTTCGTAGACTTTAATGTTTTAACGGAACCGTTTCCGCGAAGTTTTCAAACAACCGCTGATGCCAATGTCTGCAAGTAAGATAACACGCACGCCAAACCAATGACAAACCTACCTTACATACGACCGTTCCGTCACATCCAAATAAGACATAATCAGTTCGCTCAAGCCTTGACAATCCCGCGAAAACGAAGCAATACCCGCGGTTAATTTTTCCGTTGCCATGGCGCTTTCGGACAACTGCTCCCGAAATTCCGTTTCCGTAATCGGTGGCGATTTTTTAACGGCTTTCGGCATTTTCAAACGCACTTCGACAGGTTCGTTCATGTGCGCCAATTGTTCCAGTTATTTCGGCGCAATCGTCAGACGATCGCAACCCGCCAACGACAGAATTTCGTTCACGTTGCGGAAACTGGCACCCATAATTTCCGTTTTGTAACCTTGGGATTTTAAAAGTTCGAAAATACGCCGAACCGATTGCACACCGGGATCTTCGTCGCCTTCGTTCCACAAACCGTGCGTTACGTAATAATCGAAAATGCGTCCCACAAACGGCGAAATCAACGTTACGTTCGCCTGTGCG
>JAFVCI010000099.1 GCA_017479315.1 Opitutales bacterium
ACCGACAGACTCAGTGCACTGATGCAGTTTAGTAGTATAACATGACAGATGTATTTTATGATTGTTTTCATAATGACTAACCTTTGCCAATAGATGAAAGCAAGAATCGTGCCAAAAATGTCTTGCTTGTTTTCTAAAAAGTCTACCGTATGAGGGTGTGAGAAGCTTTTCGATTGTTTTGTTGGTGTTTGTTTGTCACATGGGATGTATGGGTTATGCAGATGATTTGGATCGTTTCATTGACGGGGAGATTAGTTTTGAGGAAATACAGGGTTACATCCCATTGGGAATTTCTATTCAAGGTGCTATTGAAAGTGTTTTTAACGTAAAATACCACCCAAAAGAGGAGCATGATTTATACGAAAAGTTGTGCTATGCCGCAGTGTTACGTCATATGAAGCTCGACGACGGTGCGGAATTGTATGCAATTTATTTATTTGCGAAAAACGGATGCTTTCCGCACAAGCTGGATTGGGACGGTTTATTGGAAAAGATCAAAAGAGAATCGGGGATGGATGACGCAGATATAATCGAGGGAACAGACATGTACGAAGAGTGTAAGGAAAGGGGAGGTTGTTATACCGATTTACTCAACTCACTCCCAAGTTATTATAATAGTAGCCCGTATTGAGACGGTCGGATCTGGAATGAACAATTGACCGATCGTTGCTTCCTCTGAAAAAACTTACATACACGGTTGATATTTTTTCTTGTTTTTGAGCTTTTGTGCGCAAATCCAATTCATGCGAACTCCGCGCAGTCTGCGATGCTAGTGATCATACGCGTCGTGCAATCGAAACAGACCGTACAAACTTCCGTCTTGCTTTAATACCGGCAATACGTTTAGCGGATGCGGTCGGTCTTCCATCAACTGTAACGCTTCTTCCAATTTAATATCCTCAAAAACTGTAACCGGCTGATGCGTCATCATGTCGGATGCCGTTAATGCTTCCAATGACTTCTCCGATTGCAACGACCGACGAATATCTCCTTCGCAAATCAGACCAACCAACTTATCTCCTGCCATAACAAACGCGGCACCAAGCGGTTTTTCCGTCATGGCAATCACCACCTCCCGCAACGAACTGTCGGGCTTCAGGCAAGCCACCTGCTTCAACGGACGCGCGCAATCACCGACGGTGCGGCTGAGACTTTTCCCCAACTGCCCGCCCGGGTGGAAACGCAGAAAATCCTCATGTTTAAAACCGCGCGCCTGCATTAACGCACATGCCAACGCGTCCCCGAGTGCCAACGCAACCGTTGTACTGGATGTCGGCACAAATCCCATCGGATCCGCCTCTTTTGCGACTGAGGCATCCAATACATAGTCCGCCGCTTCTGCCAACGGCGACGACAAATTCCCGACCATTGCAATCACGGGCGATTGAAATTGCTTAATAAACGGCAACAAATCCAACAATTCCCGCGTACTCCCGCTGCGCGACAGCATAATCGTCGGATCGCCGGGCGAATAAATTCCCAAATCCCCGTGCAAAGCCTCCGCCGGATGCAAAAAAACCGCACGCGTCCCGGTACTGTTGAACGTCGAACTTAATTTCTGCGCAATATAACCCGATTTTCCAATCCCCGAAAAAACAACCTTCCCTTTATGTTTAAAAATCAACTCCGCAACATGCGAAAATGCCTCGCCGTCAAAACGCTCATAAAGCTGATGTAAGCTTTTGGCTTCTTCCGATAGGACCTGTTTCGCAATCGAACTGAAATTCACAACCTTACAACCGTTTTCTTCCAATTAAAAATAAAACGCAACATTTTCTCACAACAATCCATCCCGTCGATAAACTTTAATCCGTATCGCATTGCTTCCCGTTCTTCTCTTGCCCCGATACTTCCGCCACTGTCCCATCATCATCCAACCGTTTCAGTGAAAAATCGGCGCGTTCCAGATACGCTTGACAAATCTTTTGATACGCCAGCCCTTCCTCGTAGGTTTTCACCAACCGTTCCAACGGAATATCGCCTGCTTCCAATATGTGAACAATCGCTTCCAGGCGTTGCATCGCGACTTCAAACGAAGGTGTTTTTTTGCTTTTCTTATCGAGCATAGAAATCTCTTTCAGAGCACAAGATAAGCGTTAAAAAGTCAAAAGTAATCTCGGTGCTTCGTATATCCGCTTCTTATTTTGTAATCTTCCGAAGACAACTTTTACATATCAAGTCACAGCACTTTTTGTCTTTCCGATTGCCAAAATCTCCGTTTTTTACAGAAAATAAGATACACAGCCTTTATGGAGAAAACCGTTTTCCAGAAAATCATCGACCGCAAAATTCCGGCAAAAATCGTGTACGAAGATGCATATTGCCTGGCATTTCACGATATTACGCCTCAGGCACCCGTTCACTGCCTTGTGGTTCCGAAAACGCCAATTGCGCGTCTGTCGGAAGCAAAGGTCGAACAGGAAGCGTTACTCGGGCATTTACTGATGGTTGCCAACATCGTTGCGGAATTAAAGGGTATCCGCGAGAGCGGTTTTCGGGTGGTGATTAACTGCGGAAAGGACGGCGGCGAAACCGTTCCACACCTGCATGTCCACGTGCTCGGCGGGCGTTCGCTTCAATGGCCGCCGGGATAAGGATGCACGTCGGCATCGGGTTGAACCGTTGCGGCGGATCGTGACGGTTGCGGTGGTGCGTTTAAGATTGAAATAACCGCCGAAAATCCGCAGAGTGCAGGTGGATTGTTTTCATGAAACAAAAGACGTTGCGGCGTTCGGTTACGCTTTCGGGGAATGGTTTACATACGGGGCTTCCCGCATCGATTGTTGTTTCGCCGGCACCCGAGGAGCATGGTCTTGTTTTTTATGTTCGAAACAACGGGAGCATTGTTGAAATTCCGGCATTGCTCGATTACATCGACGATTGCGTGCGCGCAACATCTTTAAGCAAAGACGGCACAAAAATTCACACCGTCGAACATCTGCTGAGCACCTGTTACGGTTTGGGCATTACCAATGCGCGCATCGAGTGCGACGGTTGTGAAACCCCGATTCTGGACGGTTCCGCCAAACCGTGGATCGATGCATTTCTGTCGGTCGGATTGGAAACGCAATCGGCGGAAGCCGCTTGTTGGGAAATCACGGAGCCGATTTCCATCGTCCGGGACGATCGTTCGATCATGATGTTGCCGTATGACGGTTTAAAAATCACCTGCACCTCGACCGACGATCGCAAAACCCACACGCAACATTTATCGTTGGACATTGACGCGGACGCTTACGAACGCGAACTGGCTTCGGCGCGCACCTTCTGCACCTACGAAGATATCGAACCGCTCATAAAAGCCGGGAAAATTAAAGGCGGTACGCTCGATTGCGCCGTCGTGATTAAAGGCGATCGATTGCTTTCAAACGAACCTTTGCGACACCCCGACGAGTTCGTGCGCCACAAAATTCTCGACATTTTGGGCGATTTGGCGCTGTTGGGGCATGCCGTCAAAGGACATCTCATCGCCATTAAAACGGGACACGCCCTCAATATCGCTCTGACGAAAGCAATTCGCGCACAGGAAGAGCCGTCGTTGTTACCGTTGGCGGCGTGCGACGATTCGGCGGCTCTGGATATTTGCGAAATTTTAAAGCACCTTCCGCACCGCTATCCGTTCGTCATGGTCGATCGCGTTTTGACGTTAGGTGAAGATACGATTGTTGCTGTCAAAAATATAACGATGAACGAACCCTGTTTCACGGGACACTTTCCCGAAAATCCTGTTTTCCCTGGCGTGTTGCAACTCGAAGCCATGGCACAAACGGCAGGCTTGTTGCTCGGAAGCCGCCTGAGCGGGAACGGTACGTGCAAACAAGCGTTTTTCATGAGCGCGGATAAGGTCAAATTCCGTCAAATCGTGCAACCGGGCGACCAGCTGCGCATTGAGGTAAAATTGCTTAAAATCAAAAATAACCGCATCGGTTATGCCGAAGGGCAATGCTTTGTGAAAGATAAAGTCGTTTCTTCTGCGGAATTGATGTTCATGATGGGGAATCGCTGACATGCCTATCCATCCGACCGCCGTCATTGAACCGGGCGCCGAATTGGCTCAAGGCGTCGCTGTCGGTGCGTATGCTTACATCGGTGCAAACGCGGTTATCGGCACAAACACCGTCATCGAACATCACGCAACGGTCGACGGTTACACGACCAACTGGAAGAATAATCACATTTACCCTCACGCCTTCATCGGCGGCAAAACGCACGACTTGAAGCACAAAGGCGGCATTTGCCGACTGAACATCGGCGACGGGAATACCTTCCGCGAGTATGTTTCGGTACATACCTCCACCGCCGACGGCGATGCAACCGTCATCGGGAATTGCAATTACATCCTGGCGTATTCACACATCGGACATGATTGCCGTCTGGGCGATCATATCATCATGAGCGCGCAGGTAGCAACAGGCGGACACGTGCATATTGATGATTACGCCAACATCGGCGGGAACTCCTCCATTCATCAATTTTGCCGCATCGGTGCGTATTCAATGCTCGCCGGGCACAGTTTTCTCAAAAAAGACCTTCCTCCCTTTATGATCGCCGCCGGAGCTCCCGCGATTGTCAAAAGCTACAATCGCATCGGGATGATGCGCAACGGATTTTCGGAAGAAGAACGTACCTTCATTAAGGAGTGTTTCAAATTACTGTATGAATCGCACTTCAATCGCACGCAGGCGTTGACGGCAATCCGAAGGTTACCGATGTTTGAGAATTATCCGAAGATTAAGGACGTTTTTGAGGTGTTTTTCAGTGAAAATTCCGAAAGAGGACTGGCGTGATAATCCGATAAATCAAAGAAAGAAGGAATTTCCATGGGGATGATGTTGCAGACAACGGAGCTTTGCAAATTCTTTAAAAAACAAAAAGCGGTCGACAAGGTATCGCTGAACATTCAAAAGGGAAAAATATACGGACTGCTCGGTCCGAACGGAGCCGGCAAGTCTACTGTTTTGAAAATAATCGTCGGCATGCTGAAGCCCGATTCGGGAGAAATTCTGTTCGACGGGAAACCGTGGAGTCGAAAGGTGCTTGGCAAAATTGGCGCTTTGATCGAAGATCCGCCGATTTATGAAAATCTGTCCGCAAGAGACAACCTGAAAGTCCGGGCGTTGCTGTTAAATGCGGATGAGAGGAGAATTGATGCCGTATTACGAACCGTTTCTCTCACGGATACCGGAAAGAAAAAAGCCGGGCAGTTCTCCCTCGGCATGAAACAAAGACTGGGGATTGCCATGGCGCTTCTCGGAAATCCCGAGTTATTAATCTTGGATGAACCCGTCAACGGTCTGGATCCGATAGGCATTGAGGAGCTGCGTCAATTGATCCGTTCTTTTCCGGCGCAGGGAATGACGGTTATTCTTTCCAGTCATATTCTTTCGGAAGTACAAATGGTCGCCGATCATGTGGGAATTATCTCGAACGGAATTCTGGGATATGAAGGTCCGTTGAAAGCGGGAGAAAATCTGGAAGAACTTTTCATGAATGTGGTAAGAGAAAACGGAAAAAACCGTTAAGTCTAATGATTAACATTCTTAAAGCGGAGTATAAGAAAACAAGGAACACCATGGAACGCAGAGGGATTGTACTCTTTCCGGTAGCGGTGTTTGCGTTGGCTTTTGTACTGACTTTGGGCATGACCGAAAGCTACGCGGAGAGCGTGTGGAACTGGTGGTATGTGCTTATGCTTCCGGGGA
>JAFVCI010000100.1 GCA_017479315.1 Opitutales bacterium
AGTAAGGATATAGTAAGTAAGGATATAGTAAGTAAGGATATAGTAAGTAAGGATATAGTAAGTAAGGATATCCTTCGCTTTTTTGAGCAACACAAAATTAACGATGAACGTTTAGCGCAGATCGTCGCCGCAGTTTTATCCTGGAAGTACAGACCGATGTTCGGATGGGGGGGCGCCGGATGGCACGCCTTATACCACGGCGGCTGGTGGCCGACGGAAAATAATCTGTTAAGTACGCCGCATTGCCACTTTGAATGGTTACTGTGGCTGTTGGAATTCGGTGTCTGCGGCGGATTGCTATTGATTGCATGGTTTGGTTGGGTCTTTTGGTTTTTTATCAAAAACCGTCGTTATGTATTTTGGTCAAATTTCGGCGGTGTTCTGCAGGTTGTTTATCTCTTCAGCGGTTGTTGCGAGATTGTTTTTCATCCGATCGGCACTCAAAGCGTTTATGTGATTGCGACCTGCGCCTGCATTGCGATGATTGAGCGCGAAAAGATGCGGTTGCGTGCGGCAGATACGGCGGTGAAGCGTTAAAGTGCTTCATTCGTTATTAAGGAGCAATTTTATCTTTTTGAAAGCAGACGGGCGTCTCGATCGTTGTGTGTTGTTCGCATTCTTAATCAACAATATGACCTTCTAAAGCACTTGAAGTCGCTTTTTCGATAAAAATTTCTTCAAAATTGCCGATAAGCGAGGATGAGCCGTTGAAGATAACTTTCTTATTGTAACGGTTGCGCCCGAACAACTTATTTTCGCCGTGCGGTGCAGTGCCTTCGATTAAAACTTCCTGTTTCGTACCGACGAATGTTTCGTTGTAAGCAATCGACGAAGCGTTCAACAGCGACAACAAACGTTGGTTGCGTTCCTCTTTAACGGCTTCGGGTACATTTTCTTCCGAAACAGCCGCTTCGGTGGTCGGTCTCGGGCTGTATTTAAAAATGTACGCCATATCGAAGGCAATTTCTTCAAACAAAGAGATGGTTTGTTCGAAATCCTCCTCCGTTTCGGACGGATAACCGACAATAATGTCAGTGGAAATTGAAATTTTCGGTTCAACGGCACGCAGGGCTTGAATAAGCGTCAAAACGCCTTCTCGCGTATATCCGCGTCGCATCAATTTTAAAATTCGATTTGAACCGCTTTGGATCGGCAAATGCAACGCCGGGCACAATTTTGACAATCGCCCAAAGCATGTAACAAGGGCTTCGTTAAAAAACGACGGATGCGGCGACATGAACCGAATGCGCTCGATGCCGTCGATTTCCTGAACAGCCTGCAATAAATCAACAAAGTTTTTTTTGGCATCTTTATCGATATACGCATTGACGATTTGCCCCAACAGCATGACTTCGCGGGTGCCTTGTTGAGCCGCTTGCCGAATTTCCGCCACAATCGATTCAAACGGGCGATTTTGTTGATGTCCGCGCGTTTTCGGAACAATGCAGTAAGAGCAGTTCATGCCGCACCCCTGCTGAATGGGAACAAACAGAACGGGCTTTGGCGACAACTTTTGTTCGTAACAGGTAAAATCAAACGCCTGCGGTGCGTCCGCGACGGTACAAGTGCATTTATTTTGCGTTAAAGTTTCATAAATAAGACTTGGAACCTGCGGCAGAGCCTGCGGCGGAACAATCCAATCAAGAGCAGGCAAAATTTTTAATAATTCCGCCCCGCGCCGTCCCGCCATACAGCCCAAAATTCCGACACGGAAATTCGGTTCGCGCTCTTTGCGCTTCAACAACCGCCCCGCCTTGCCGAGTGCTTTTTCTTCCGCCAATGCCCGCACACTGCAGGTATTTAGCAACGCAATATCGGCGTCCTTTTCGTTTTCAACAATTCTATGCCCCGCTTGGGTGAGCAACGCTTTTAACGTCTCGCTGTCGCGGCTGTTCATCTGACAGCCGTAGGTTTTAATCCAAATTTTTCGCGAAAACAGAGCCATGAAGGGATACTGATGTATTTAAAATCGTAGTTTCAAAGCGATCTATACGTATTTTTATCCTGTCATTTTCGACGAAAACAGCAACTCAGGAATAAACAACCAGACGGATACACTCACTACCTGCATCCGTCCGGATCAATTTAACAAACAACCTTTCGCTTCCGATATTTTATTCAGGAATCAAATTCCTCAGTTTCTCATCGAAGTAAAACTTGTATATACCTTTTTTTTCATTCAGTTCTTTTATACATGACGCAAACAGTTTACCTTTATCACCTTCCTTTGAATAAGTTGCATGACCCGTCCTTACAAATTTTTCCTTTTTCTGAATAACCTCGATCTCATCATATTCGTCACGCTCATATTTGCACCCGAAACATTTACATTCTGCATTTGCAACGGCTTCATTGATGGGATCGTAATAACTTTCAGATACTTTGCCATCACGATCATATGCTGCCAGATAAAGCATCCCATACATGTTCCACATTTCATAGCCTGTTTCATATACATATTCACTTAACACTCTTTTAAGATCCTCCAGTTCACCTTCATCACAATTAAAATCCTTTTGGCACAATTTCAAATCTTCTACTTCAGGGTGAAAAGATATAGAGTTTGAAGGATGATAACATGCGATGATGTTCATAAAATGCATGAGCTCATGCAGAAGGACGTTATATTTTTCATTGATGGAATCACCATGCCAGTCAATTATTGCCTCATCACCGGGATTTGTATCAACAAATGTTCCTTCTTCATTTACGTAATAGTTTTTTTGTACTTCTTTTGGATCAAACAGATCGATCCGTAATGATATCGGATCCAAACAGCCTGTTTTACCATCTGTCAACTTTAGAGCACGAAACAAAACATTATTGATGTTTTCGATGGACATTTTTCCCTTGAGAAAGTGCTCATACAAAGTCGGGAAATTACATGGAGGTATGATTTTTCGTCTTATACAAAGAAACTTTTTTTCATTTTCTATCCTCGTTGCTTCTTCATACGCCTCCTTCAATTCAATTCCAATCGCAATCCACTTATTGCTCAATGCTTCCTTCTCCAAATTCTCTCTCGTATCGCAATACGTCTTCAAATCGGATTCGTTCGTATCGTAAAATTTTTCGAGTCTATTGTATAACGTTGTACCTTGTTCTACAATCTTTCCCCAGAGTTCAAAATGTGTATCTGTCGTATTGCGTTTTTGAGCGAAGTATCTGTAAAACTCTAGAAGATCGCCTTCGGGTACTTCCGTGTTACTTTCAAGTTTTGTTTGACGAAGGAATCTGCATACCTTGTCCTCATATGTTTCTCTTAGTTTTTCTCCAAGCTCAAAGACCTTCTTTGCTTCCGAACACCAAACTTTCCCCTCTTCAGTCTTACTGAATTCATAAAAAGTCTCCAACTGCGCTTTGTGCTTTTCATAAAATTGTTTGATCCGATCATATTCACGCATGTAATTCGCCGTTATGACTTTTAGCATAGCTTTCCCAGCGCGCGTGTTTGCAACACAGTTACTCAGTATGGTTTGAACATCTTCACTGGAAACATTGCTGTCTTTCCAAGAATCGACATCAACAACATACTTCATGAAATCCTCGACTAAATCGTATTCTTTATGCTCGTTGTAGTATTTTATGTCTTCCTCATGAGAAATGACTTTCACTTCGCCGAATACCGGATGGTCGATGGTTTCATTCGGAATCAATTTCAGTTCCTTTGGCGGATCCGCCATGATGCCGGTTGTGGATGCAACGACCAACGTCGTGCCTGTTAACAGTGATTTAATGTTGAATTTCATGATAAGTTCCTTTTAGGGAGATATTTTTATGTTGTCAAGAGAAAAGGTTGCGAAAGGTTTTGATTGTGATATTTATGGCACACTTCTTTTATGGGCAGCAACCATCCGCTGTACGAAGAGTTGGCTATTATATGTACAAATGCCATTGGGAATTATTTGTTTTGGTTGGTGTTGCTTTCGTTCGATGGGTTTTGGAAGAGAGTGCACTTAACTTCAGGTGTTTTCGAGAAAAACGCGATCCCAAGTGCATTTTTTCTTGCATTTCGTACAAAAAAACCTCCTCCTGGTAGCGTAATGTAACTGTTGAAATAACGGTGATAGCAATCAAAGAGTATGGAGAAAATTACATTAAATATCGAAGAGCGCGGGCAATGCGGTTCTGGTGCCTGCGGGCGTCTGCGGAAGGAGAGCATTATTCCGGCGGTGGTCTACGGACCTTCGGGGACGCAAAACGTACAGGTGCGGAAAGCCGATTTTCGTATCATGATGCTCGAAAAAGGCGAGCGCGCGGCGTTGATTGAACTGCACTGCGGTTCGACGGTAAAGCTGTCGTTGTTGCAGGCGAGTCAGCGTAATCCGCGGACGGATGAGTATTTGCACATTGATTTTAAAGAGGTGGATCCAAATAAGCCGATGGTGGCGAAAGTGCCGTTGAAGTTTGTCGGCGATCCCGTCGGCGTGAAGGACGAAGGCGGTGTTTTGGATATCGCCCGTCGTGCGGTGAACATTGTGTGTTTGCCGAAGCATTTGCCGGAATTTATCGAGGTCAACATTGCCGATTTGCATTTGGAACAGACTATCCACGTGCGTAATTTGCCGAAGTTGGAAGGTATTGAATACAAAACGTCGGCGGGTGAGGTGGTGGCTTCCTGTGTCAACATGGAGGAGGAGACGGAAGAGACTGCGACTGCCGAAGCGGGTGCGGCGACTTCCGCGACTGCAACCGCACCTGCCGCCGAAAAGACGGACGCGAAGCCTCAGCCTGAGAAGAAGTAAGGGGGAGACGCTTGATTGCATCTTTCGGGTAATTGGGTTAGGCTGGTTTTGCGGATTATCCTGAGGGTGCGGTTTTGAAGCTGTCGGTTGGTATCGGCGGTGCTTTGTGTACTTGCATGTTTCAAGCTTGGCGTGCGTATGATGATGGTCAGAATGGCGCGTTATTAAACAGCGACGGTTGTTTGGTTGCGGGTGCGCGGGTTGAATGTTGCGCCTGTCGGGGGAAAAATACAAAGGGCATCAGGCGATTGTTGCTGTTTAGCGCAAAGGTACGTCGGAGGTGGCTTTGTTTCTCGAGCTTCTGCTTTGATTTTTTTTTGAGAAGTTTGAAAAAAATCGCAGACGGCTACTTATGTGAGCACCTGCTTTTGGGATGAATTTCTGCTTTCGGAGGTCATAGTAAGAGAGTGTTTTGATATACTTCTGCATCACGTTATCGTATTTAAAAACCGAATATAGAATGCGATCACAGATACAACCACAGGATATAACCACGGAAGTTACCTGCATTACTTACCCTTACGGAGCAGGTTGAAGACGCGTGAGCGTGAAAAAGCATTGCGATAGGGTGGGGTGAAACGAAAAATTAAACCATGCAGTCGGTATCTCTGTTGGTCGGTTTGGGTAATCCCGGGCGCGAGTATGACTATACACGGCATAACTTCGGGTTTTATCTGCTGGATACGTTGGTGTCGCACAAAAATTCCCTGTGGATATCGGA
>JAFVCI010000101.1 GCA_017479315.1 Opitutales bacterium
CGGGGGTTCGAATCCCTCTCCTTCCGCCATGCAATATAAAAGCGGTACTTTGTGAAAAAATGACGGCTTCGGACGAACGCAAAAACATTCTCATCCTCGGTGCGAACGGCTTTATCGGAAGCACCCTGTGCGCACATTTGTTGGCAAAAACACCGCACGAGGTGTACGCTGTCGACCTGTCAACGCACAAACTGACGCCCTGTCTCGGACATTCGAGATTTCATTTTTACGAACGCGATCTGCTCATCCATCATGAGGATATTCATTATCTCGTAAAAAAATGCGATATCATCCTCCCGCTGGTCGCCATCGCAACGCCGGAACTCTACGTCACAAAGCCTCTCGGTGTCTTCGAACTGGACTTCGAAGCCAATTTGAAGGTTATCCGTTGGTGCGCGGAATACGATAAGCGCGTTATTTTCCCGTCCACTTCCGAAGTCTACGGCATGGCAACTGACGAGGCGTTTGAGGAACATACAACAAACTTCATTCTCGGTCCCATCGAAAAACAGCGTTGGATTTACTCCTGCTGTAAGCAACTGATGGATCGTTTGATTTACGCGTACGGTTTCGAAAAAAATCTTCGTTACACCCTCTTCCGACCGTTCAATTTCATCGGTGCGAAGCTGGATGACATTCGCAACGACGCGGGTTCGCGCATTGTAACGCAGTTTTTACACAATGCTCTGCATCGGCAACCGTTAAAGCTGGTGGACGGCGGAAGCAATCGCCGCTGTTTTACCTACATTGACGACGGCATCGATTGTCTGTTGCGCATTATCGAAAATAAAAACAACTGTGCGGATAAGGAAATTTTCAACATCGGCAATCCGAACGAAAATTATTCCGTCGCCGAACTCGCGGAAACTTTAAAGGAAGTCCTGCGGAAATTTGATGCCGAACTGGCGGGTGCCGTAAAGATCGAAACTGTCTCGTCGGAAGATTATTACGGTAAGGGCTATCAGGACATTGCGCGCCGCGTTCCGTCCGTCAAAGCCGCAAAGGAAAAACTCGGTTGGGAACCGAAAACCTCCCTCAGGGAAGCTTTGAAAAACATTTTAAATTACCACTTTAACGGTATTGATCCCGATGCAATTTTGTTAAAGAACAGTTGAAACACACAAACAGCGTGCCGTGTTTCATGAGCACCGCACTTATTCGTTTGTAATTTATCAAAAAAATACAAAACGAAAGTTCTTCAAAAAAACATTCATCAAAACACATCTCTGTAACCACTCACAATCCGCAAAAACGGCGACATTTTCTTTTAAAAAACACCCATTTTCGGCTTTTCCCCTAAACCTAAAACACCCGTCACAGCCGCGTCCAAGGCGGGTGTCGATTTGAAAGCTTGATTTTTGTCTTTCATTTTTCCATGTTTGAGATAGATTATGGATTTCGACACGATGCAACGGCTCATGGCAGCCTATCCTCAACTGAAACGTCAACAGGCAACCTTGGAAGCGCTCGAAGCAGGTGCGTGGTGTTGTCACGGCAGTTGGGGCGTCGGACGAATTCAGGATGTTGATGCGGAAAACAGTCGCATTGTTATTCAATTCGAATCGCAACCCGAACCGAAATCCATGGATTTGGCGTTTTGTCTCCAAAAACTGCAGGTTTTGCCCGAAACTCACGTCATCGTTGAGGTTCGGAAAGATCCCGAAGCAGCGAAAGCACTGTTGAAGAATGATCCCTGCGAATGGGTCGTTAAAGCACTGCAAAGTTTTCCCGAACAACAAGCGACGCTGTTGGCGTTGGAGCTGTTGTTGCGACAGGCATTGGAACCGCTTTTTAAGCCCGCCGCCTTTAAATCCTGGTGGGTTGCGCTCCAAAGGACGCTCCTGCAACATCCGCTGATCCGCGTTCCGAAAAACAAGGCGGACGTTTTCGCCCTTCGCATCGAACCGATCTCGCGCGAGCGTGAACTGCTGGATGCGCTTTTATCCGCTAAGCAGGCGGCACAGAAGATCACTCTCGGTATGCAGTTGTGTCAACTGCCTTGCCTGGAAGATATCCGCAAAGAGCTTCCGTCGGTTCTTGAAATCATCTCGCCGTTGATCGAAAACACGCAGTTATCGGCGGCACAACGGCTGGAAGCCTGCTGGATTTGCAGTGACATTGCCCGCACGATCGACGCCGATGCGGAACCGTTTAAACAAAGTGCGCGTAATCTGGTGCAGGATGCCAAACAATTACCCGATTTGGCGGAGAAAATACCGCACGTGCACCACGAACGCCTGATGCGGTTGTTGATAAAAGCCTGCCCCGACGATTGGCAGGAGGTTGTGCTTTCGCTTTTAAAGAACGGTTCATCGGGTCTCATCGATGCCTGTTTCGGTTGTCTGGTAAAACAAAAGCGGGAAGTACTCTTAACGGAAACGTTAGAAAAGTGGTTGCAGGCGCAAAATCTTGGGGGTTCGTTGCTCATTTGGCTCATTCGACACCGCAAGGTACCGCCTTTTGCCGCTTTATTGACACCGCTGTTCGGAACACAATTTCTGACGTGTGTTTTGCAGGCGATTGACGGCGATGCGCTCGGTGCGGCACCGGGACGTCGCATCGCGTTGGCGGAGGAGCTCAATAAAGATACAACGCTCATCGGCGATCTGTTAAAGAATGCCACCATGTCGACGGCGACCGACTTGGCGCGTCTGCTCATGAGCAATCAGGGGTTGGATGATTTGAAAAAACGCTCCTTGTTGGCGCGCTTCATTCGCATTTTCCCGGAATTGCAATCGTTTGCCGAAAATCCGTCCGGCAAATCCGAAGAAACGCTTTGGGTCTCGCAAGCGGGTTTAGAGACCGCAAAAGCGGAATACGCGACGCTCGTTAACGAAAAAATTCCCGCCAACAAAGTGGCGATTGCCAAGGCACGCGAGTTAGGGGATTTAAGAGAGAATTCGGAATATAAGATGGCGCGTCAGGATCAGACGGTTCTGCTGGCGCGAAAATCGGAATTGGAGAAATTTATCAATCATGCGCGCGTCATTGCGGCGGATGCGGTCAAAACGGACAAGGTAAATATCGGTACCAAAGTGACCCTAAAGAAGGCTTCGGGCGCGTCGACGGTTTATACGATTTTGGGCGCCTGGGACAGTAATCCCGACAAAAATATCGTTTCCTACCAGACGCCGCTGGCGCAGGCGATGCTCGGGCGCGCCGTCGGCGAGAGCGTTACGTTACCGAACGGCGAAACCGCGTCGGTGCAATCGATCCAACGTTTCGACGCTTAATCGGTGAAGTCGCCGTCTTCTTCCGCGAACGCTCTCGATCTCGGTAAAGAAGAGGTTCGGTTGAAAGGCGTTCTCAAACGCATCGTTTTTACCAATCCGACCAACGGCTATTCGGTCTGTCTGCTGGATTTAAGCCACAACGGCGGCACCGTCACGATCACGGGACATTTTCCCGGCGTGCAATGCGGAGAAACCCTCGTTGCGCGCGGGCAGTGGCAGGAGCATGAAAAGTTCGGCAAACAGTTCAAATGTACCGCCTTCGAAGCCACTCTGCCGGCGGACGTTCACGGTATCCGCCAGTATTTGAGCAGCGGACTCATTCACGGCATCGGCAAGGAATATGCAGGGAAGATTGTCGAATTTTTTGGCGAAGATACGTTTTACGTCCTCAACGAAGCCTCCGCACGCCTGACGGATGTACCCGGCATCGGCAAAAAACGCGCCGCGATGATTAAAAAGGCATGGGACGAACAGCGTGCCGTTCGCGACACAATGATTTTCCTCCAAGCCTACGGCATCACCAACTCCCAATGTCTGCGCCTCTGGCAGCATTACGGCGCGCAAACCAAAGAGGTGATTTCGAAAAATCCCTACGTCATTGCCGACGCCATCGACGGCATCGGGTTCAAATCGGCGGACAAAATAGCACTCAATCTCGGTCTTACCGTCGACAGCAGTTTCCGCATTGACGCGGGATTGGAGTACGTTCTGTCGCAGGCGGAAAGCGAAGGCAATACCGGGGCGAGTCGTTCGCAACTGACCCAAACCGCCGCTGCCTTGCTTGAACTGTCCGAACCGACTGTTCAAAAGCGCCTGGAAGCGTTGCTGGCGACGGACGTTTTGTCCGAATACCCCGCATCGCAACTGGTACAGCGCAATAAAACAGCCATTCACGAAGCCTGCATTGCCAAACACATTCAACGACTTTACGCAACGCCATCGCGCCTGCCGTCCATTCACATCGAAAACGCGCTTCTTTGGAGCGAAACCAAGCTCAACATTCACTGGTCGGAGGTGCAAAAAAACGCCCTGCGTTCCATTCTCCAAAACAAACTTTCCGTCTTAACGGGCGGTCCGGGAACGGGGAAAACCACCCTGTTGCGCGCGCTTGTCGGCATGCTTGGCGCCAAACATGTGCGCCTGGGATTGGCGGCTCCGACCGGGCGTGCCGCGCAAAGAATGTCCGAAACAACGGGTTGCACGGCGCGCACCGTTCACCGAACGCTCAAATACGAACCTTCCATCGGTCGCTTCACCTATGATGAAAACAATCCGTTGCCGGTCGATTTTCTCATTCTCGACGAAGCGGGCATGTTGGATGTTGCCCTGACGCATTCCCTGTTGCGCGCCCTGCCGGATGCAACGCACCTCTTATTGGTCGGCGACATTTACCAACTTCCCTCCGTGGGTGCCGGCAACGTTCTGCACGATTGCATTGAAAGCCCTTATTTTCACGTCACCTATTTAAATGACATTTTTCGCCAGGGAAAGCGCAGTTCCATCGTGACCGTCGCCCACAACATTCTCGAAGGAAAGTGCAAGTTGGAAGCTCCGATTTGTTCGCCGGAACATCCGCAACCGTTGGAGGAAGATTTATATTTTGTTCCCGCCGCCCAGCCGGAAGAAGGTTTAAAGACACTGGAACGCCTTTGTTGGGAGTTTTTACCGAAGCAATACCGCGTCGATCCGATTCGGGATCTTCAAATTCTCGCGCCCATGCACCGCGGTTCGGTCGGCATCGAACAAATCAACAGTCTTTTCCAGCAACACGCAGGTTTGCAACGGCGTAAAATGCAAATCGGCGAACAAACGTTCTTCGTCGGCGACAAGGTTATTCAGCTGAAAAATGATTACAACAACGGCATTTTTAACGGCGATCTCGGCATCATTAAAGAAGTGAACGAGGAAGATAACACCGTCACCGTTCTATTCAACGACGAACCACACGTTTTGGAACGATCGGCGTGTTTGCACTTGAAATTGGCATACGCCATCAGCATCCACAAATCCCAGGGCAGCGAATTTCCGATCGTCATTATCCCGCTTTTTACACAACATTTTGTGATGCTGAAACGCAATTTGCTGTACACCGCCGTGACGCGTGGTCGCAAAAAAGTCTTTTTACTCGGTGACGCACGCGCCTACTCGATTGCCGTTCGCACCCTGGACAGCACCGTCCGCCGCACAACCCTGTCGGAACGGCTGAAACACGGATTTAAGGGGAATAAAATCGTTTAAAAAATCGCAAACGGCTCGACGCTCAAAACCAAGTGCTCCGAACAATTATTCTCTCAACTTTTAAATCATCACTTTTGCATACTCCGTAATACTCTTTTTTCTCTCTTCCCTTTATAAACATTATTTTTTCTTGGCAATCACATCGAAGTAGTTCTCTGTGCATTATTTTCAATTCCCGAAAAACCTCCCCTACTCCACTCCCATCTTCTCTAAAATCTTGCCCCGTCACCTCCCCTCTTTACCCTGAAATCGTGCGTCCTCTTCCGCATTCGTATTTGGTTTCCATCGGCATTCTTCTGCGCGAACAAAGCAAAAAGCATATCCGACTTGCGGTGCAACAACCGCCTTCGGGCGATGCGTTGCAGTACTTAAACTATCTAAAGCAAACTCAATCCGTTGCCGTCGAAGTTGAAGCGGTTAATGAAGAAGCATTTCAAAAAGCCGTTCGTGAGTTTTGGCGGGCGCAACACCAAAGTGAAGCCTCTTTTTTGGAGCAAAAGCTGGCGAACGTTTTGACGATCGCCCATGAAAACGGTTGTTCGGATATTCACTTTGAACCGTCGCGCGAGGATATTAAAGTCTTCACGCGGCGTTTGGGACAACGCACGTTTCTGGAACGTTGGCCGCACGAATGGCTGAAAACCTTCGTCAATATCCTCAAAATCAAATCCGAACTGGATATTCAGGCAACAACGACACCGCTTAACGGGCAATTTTCGTATGCGTTACCCAAAGAAGTTGTCTTTTGTCGCGTTTCGATCCTGCCGAGTTTGCACGGCGACTGCATCGTGCTTCGACTTCACTCGCCGAATAAAAATAAAACCTATAACATGCAACCGTTGCTGCAGACCGAATTTGCAAAAGCCGTTCTGGAAGCCCGACCCGGTTTATGGATCCTCAGCGGTCCGATCGGGAACGGGAAAACGACCTCTTATTATCATTTACTGAACCGCATTAAGCATCAAAAGCGCGTTTTCAGTTTCGAGGATCCGATTGAAATTTTCCATCCGCACCTGCTTCAATTCAAAGCGACGCGCGACCTGCTCGCCGAACCGTGGATGCGCATTTTGGTACGACAAAGCGTCAATGTCGTCGGCTTCGGCGAAGTGCGTTCCGCGGAACAGCTGAAATTCGTCGTCAATGCCGCTCTGACGGGGCACTGCGTCCTGACGACGTTCCACGCCAATTCCGTCAACGGCGCCCTGCAACGTCTCGCCAATTTTCACTACGCCGAAGAGCAAGCGGCGTTATTTCTCGGCGGCATCCTGCATCAACATTGGGACGAAACAAAAACCGAAGAACGAACCCTTGTGTTGAACGAACGGATTTTTCAGCACTGAAACGCCTGCATACAGTACCAAAAGTCGATTTCAAACGCTTTCTCTTTTGATTTGCTGGTTCCGAACTTTCAACACCTCCGAACGTATGAAAAACCTTTCAAATGCCACCGAATATAAAAAGTAACCCGAAGAAAAAAACGGAGAAACATCCCGCCTTGGGTTTGCGGGAAACTTCTCCGTTTCGATGTTAGTGTGCGAAATACGCTTCCATCGCTCTACGCCGCAATCTGCATTTCCGTCTGTCGGGCGTTTTGATTCAGCTGTTGTATCATGGAAAGCAGATTGTTGATAAAGTCCATGATTGCTTTCGCGGTCGACTGATTTTGTTCCTGCGCCTTTCGTATAACTTCCATCACCATGGCTTCCGCTTCCGCCTTTATATCCGCATCTTTTGCATCTTTCTGTTGCATCGCACTGACGACTCCGGCGATACCCTGCGCCATTTGCGAGGCTGCCTGTCCGCCCGACGTCATTGCGCCACCGAGTATAAATTGTGGTTGACCTGTAACGTCCGCCAGTTTTTGGAAGTGCCTTTGATACTCCGCTTCGGTTGCTAACTTGTTATCCACCTTATCCGACCACGTAGTATTATTCCGTTCTTTACTGATATTCCCCTTCATTGTGTTGGTGGCACTCCTCATTTGCATGGCGGTCCCGGCAACCGTCAGCCACAACGAAATAAAACCCATCACAATACCGGTAACCGCCGACGTGATTGCCGCACTGTACTGCTTGTCTCTTGACGCCTCCATGTCTTTGATCTTGGCTTCAAACGAAGACATCAGGTTATTCAGATTCAGCAGATCGTTTTGTCGCTGCGTTGTCAGCATCTGCGCAAACACCGCAATGAGCAATTTCAGCAGTTCGCGCATATCGCTGTCGGTCACGGCTTTCATGAACGGTTCCGCCGCCGAAAGCCCCGTATTGACCAGTTTCTGAAACTGTTTGTCTTCGGAAGACACCAATAAACTGCCGAGGATGCTCGGTAAATTTGTTACGGATTTGTTCAAATCCGATAAAACGGTCGGCAATTCATGGGGCTTACATCCCAATAAGTTCGCCAATTTATTCCCCAATATCGGATTTGCCCACAAAGCCTGCTGTATATCCTCCGTTTTCGTTCCCGCAAACAGCGCATTGACCTGCGACGTATAGTTTTCTATCTTCTTAGCGTCCTCCGCGGTGGTTTCACGGGTAATGTTGATAATACCCGAACTGTCCGTATGCGACTTTACCGCCTGCTTCAATTTATCGACGGAGCCCGTGTAATTGGACGCTTCCGTCGTGAGACTTTGACTATTGAATGTAACTTCGCTCATAATCTTAATCTTTTGGTACATGCTTTGGTTTAACGCATGCTTATGAACGTAGAACGGATGTTTTTAAAAAAATTTTCGAAAATTTTCTGTGGGTTTGAACAAACCGACATACAGAAACCGATAAACATACCCTGCGAGAACCAAACAAAAAACGATTCTGCAGGATACCGCGCCTCTCTTTATTGCGGACACACAGGGAGGCTCACAGGATACTTTCGGCTTTCTTGTTTAAGTCCCTAAACTCTTTCCTTATCTTTTCGTGTTCCTGATTGAAAAAGTCTCCTTTTGCATTCTGTTCCTGCACAAAACCAGCTTGTTTGGTGTCAAAATTTAAAGCCTTCTCCTTTAAGTCTCTGATTTCCTTCTGTTTCTCACCCTCTTCCTGGTTGCTCATGTCCATAAGATATTTTGAAATAATCATTTCTGCCTTTAATGAAAACTTTTCATCCTCTAAGTTTTTTCTTCTGCTTCGCGCTTCCCAGGAAAACAAGATATTCGCGGCATTCAAAGTCTCCAACCTTCTGTTCAAATCTTCCAATTGCTTCTTTAAACCGTCCGCCGCATTTTTGTTCTTTGATTTCTTCAATTTCGAAATCAGTTTCCTGTAATCTTTCATCATATGATATTCCCTCCTGTATGCAGTATGCGGTACTTGCTCAAACGTTTCACAATCGTGCAGAACAGCATCAGAGACATCACCCACGATCACTTCACAGGATTCCTCCGAAAGGGTATCCCGTTTCCCGGCAAAACGATAAAAACTGCTCCACGTTACCGGCGGAAGGAAACTCTCTTCTACTTGCCAGTGCAAACCACTCTCCTGACAAATGCCACAGGCAGAAGATTGACAAAACTTTTCTTCCCCTTTCAACCGGATGTAATGGATACGTCTTTTACCGTACAGTAACTCGTGACTCTGAATGCAGTACGTATGTAAATTTTCCGTCAGATAATAATTGGATCCTATGTTTTCACACAGAGAACACAGCCATTTTTGATCTTCCGGAGCCCATTTTGCGTAATTCAAATAACACTTCTGAACCAAACTCAACATCTCCCAGCTCGTGGATATAAAGTTATTCTGTTTGTGACTCCAAAGGGCATCCAACGAATAATAATCCGCGTAAAGCCTGAGCAAGCGCAATAAGTCAGCTCTGTCCGTTGCTTCTTGCAATGTCGGTGCAACCTCTTGAAGGAGTTTTGCAACGGGCTCGCAGAAAAACTTCTGCAGATACTCCTCACAGTTGCTCAACCTTTCGGCATTAAAAAACTTTAAAACGTAAGCCTTATACAAATCCTTCCCTTTGTCTATTACATTTTGTTTGGAAAAAATCCCGCTCGACGGTACATAACTTTTGTTGTCGTTAGGCATCATATTTATACCATACAGGGCACAACAATCAAACGGAACCCATTGTGAACAGATATGTCCTCTTTCCCAAAGCGATAAAAC
>JAFVCI010000010.1 GCA_017479315.1 Opitutales bacterium
CAGTCCGAAAGCCGCACCGTCGGTATCCTTCCAGCCGAGATTATGATCCAACAGCGCATCGCAAAAGGCTTGTTGCGGAATGGTTTTACTCTCCAAAGCACCTTGGAAATGAAATGTTTGTGCCGACGGTTCGTAGCCGATCTCGATCAGCAATTTGTCGTCAAACATCAAAAAACAACGTTGATCGGCATCCAATACCAACCGACCGCCCAACTTCAACTCTTCATCCAACCGTTTCAACCATTCCTCAAAGACCGACATGCCTTATTTTAACACGCCGACAAAACGGAGGCAACGCCCTATGATAATGAACGATGATAACGTTGCCAATAATGGCAACCGGAATGAACCGTCAACAAGGTCGCCGTTACAAACAAAACATCGTTGATGATCGTCAGAAGACAGATGCCCTCGGTCGGAAACCATGCGGCGGCATCGATACGCAACATTTCGATGAGGAAAAACGCACCCGTGAAAATAATTTGCAGGATGGTTTTCAATTTTCCCGATTTCTCCGCCGCCATGACGGTTCCGTTCTTCGCGATCATCACGCGCAAGCCGGTAATGAAAAACTCGCGGCACACGATGAGCAACATGCAGAAAATGCCCCATGTCGGAACCAGTCCCTTCCCCGCCAGCAAAAGAAACATGCCGATGATAAAAATTTTATCAATCAGCGCATCCGCCAGCTTTCCGAAGTCGGAAATTTGATGGTATTTGCGCGCCGCCCAACCGTCCAGCCAATCGGTGACGCCCGTCAAAACGTACAAAATAAATGCCAGCGTTTTTGAGCCCGCAAAAGAGGCATAAAAGAAAAAACCGATTGCGAAAATCAGCGGGATACGCGCCAGCGTGATCGCGTTCGGCACATTCACGCTTTTATTATTTATTTCCAATGCCCGTTCGGCAAGCCTGTTTTGGTGAAATACCGCCTGCGAACGGTAAGAACGGTGAAATTATGCGAGAAAAACATTCGACCATACCCTCGGGGGACTTTGTACATCGAAAACACAACCGAACAAAATGTTCTTAAAGGCATTTGTTTTGCTTTTGTCATCTGCTTTTATTTAAAAAATCACCGAAAGACCTTTGAATACTTGTCGAAATCAAAAAGTTCAGTGTTCGTTTTACGGCTGGAGCACGTCACGCTGTGGTTTGCGTACTGATATTAGACCTCTGCGCCGTGATTTCATGCTTGTTCCTTGTGCTCCTTTCGGTCATGATAAATATGTTGCGTTTTTTATAAATATCCAACGCGCAATTTTTATGCTCATCGATGCCCACTGTCACCTGGATCACCTGGGAATTGCCGGTGCGGGTGAGTTTTTGTCGCATCTGAGCGAAAACAACCTTGAGGGCGTCATCGTCTGCGGGCTTAATGCGCACGATTGGGCATTTTATGCCGATTTGGCGAAACAATTTCCGGCACTGAAATTTTGTTGCGGGCTCTATCCGTTGGAACTTTCAGAGCATTGGGTGCAGGATTTGGAACGGATGCGCGCGTTTCTTCCCCAGGCGGTCGGCATTGGGGAAATCGGTCTGGATTTTCACGGCATTTTCGACACCGCGCACATTGCGCAAATGAAACTGCAAATGAAGGTCTTTGAGCGGCAACTGCGTCTGGCGCAACTTTACGACTTGCCGGTCGTCATCCACTGCCGCGATGCCTTTTTTGCGATTAAGGAAATTTTACAATACACGCACTTCGATTTGAGAAAGGTGATGTTCCACTGTTTCGTTGAAAATCTCGAAGCCGCGCGGTGGGTAACCGACAATGGCGGTTTATTGTCTTACTCGGGCGTCACGACCTTCAAACGCTTCGGTCATACGCACGAAACGGCGATGGCGACGGATTTATCGCACATCGTTATCGAAACCGACAGCCCCTACCTGACGCCGGCTCCGTTTCGCGGGCAGCAAAACTTCCCGACTTATGTGCATTACGTTGCCGAGAAACTGGCGGAATTGAAAGGAATTCCCTTCGATGAGTGCGTGCGTGCAACCACCGAAAACACAAAACGGTTTTTCGGATTTTGAAACGTTTGCGTTCGGGAAAAATACTTCGAACGGATGTAACGTTGTCGAAAAGAAGCTATTCCGAACGTAATATATTTCCTTTGTATGCGTTGTAAAGCCGTCAAAAAGAGGGTTTAGAAAGTGCCCCGTTCCAGCTCGACAGTGTTTGCTTTTGTCTTTTTTGCCGCAACCCGACCCGATTTACGTCAAATTTTTTAAAAAAAATACTTGACAAAAAAAAAAAAACAGTCATAAGGATGGTATTATGAGAAATAAAACCAAAACATTGTTCATTGGCGGAGCGTTTGCCTGCATCGGATCGTTATCGGGGCACGGAGGAACGTTTCAGGAAAAGTTGGATGCTTACTTTGCGGAACATGCGCAGGAAATCCAAGAAAGTATCCAAGCGTGGGATAAGTATAACCTGTATAAGCCGGAATATCGCATCACCGAACAGGAATTGAAGGATATCGTGTTACGCTCGCGTGAAAAGGTTATTCGTTACCTGTGCCTTTCGCTGAAGCATCAAATCCGATTTTTTTGGTATTACACGCAACATATGTATGCGTGCAAGAAGGCGGCGGAATTGAAAAAACGTTTTGATGCCGAACAAGTTCGGGAATACGCATCACAAGAATTGGATGACATGCAAAAACAATTTGAATTAAGGGGAATTTCATATCCGAAGCTGACCAAATATCATGAAGCATGTGATCTCGCAGAAAAATGTCCGTGTACCCTAAAGGACAAGATCCGATTGTGTGCCGGACGAGACGACGATGATGTTATTGCCGGCGGTCGCAAATGGTACGAGCGCACTGTGGATGATATGTATGCAATTGAAAGAGTAGAGCATTTTTTCAGATACATTCTCGACATCAGAAACGGTTTATATGAAGGATTTTACTCTTTAACCATCGAAATTATGTTTGGCAACGGTTTTTGCACGTACACCAAGTGGAATCCAAATGCTTACCCGGGGTGGAAAGAGAGAGAATATCAGGTCGTTCGGCATCATGGACGCTGGAGTTTAACCACGCCGATTATACAACCGCAATCGAGATGGTACTGCCCAAGCCTTTCATATAGCGGAGCCGACGGTATTCTCAGGGTAAAATCATATCCAGGATTCTGTTTTGATGCTTCTAGCAAACAGCTTGAAGATGTTAAAAAGTTGTTTTTGCTGGAAGATTTGGTTCAAACGTATCTCAAAGTTGTCAAGTGTCTGCCGGAATTCATCGAAGTTGCATGTCATCTGTATCAGGCATACGCAGAGACGAAATTTTTGGCGGAGGGAAAGAAAAAATCGACGACTTTTGCATGGGATGATTGGCGTTTAAAAAGAGCGGCGTTGCTTATGGCTTTGGAGACGGATTTCTGTTTCATTAAGGATTTATTGTGTAAACATGAAGCGTTTCACCCGATTGTGGATGACTTGAACAGAATATGGAAGGCTCTGGAAGCCCTGTGTCCCAAGTCTGATAACAAGCCCTCCAAAGAGACCTTTGGGGAAAACAAAAGACTTTCAGAATTCAAGAAATAACTCGAGAACCCCCTTCAACGGCACTAGGCCGACTGCACATAAATGTTCAACCTGGTGGTAGGAGAGGGATTCGAACCCCCGAAAGGAAAATCCTGACAGATTTACAGTCTGCGCCCTTTAGCCACTTGGATATCCTACCAAAGGAAAAACTAGTTTGAGGGTGAAGGAGAAAAGAGGGGTTGGCAAGTCGTTTTTGTGAAGGAGGAGACCAAAAGACACCTTTCACAAACATAGCTAAATCTGCAAAAAGATTTTGATCCACTTTTGAGTGATTGTTCAAAATAAGCGCGGATTCTTCCCAACCTTGTTGTTCTACTTAGAAGAACCAAATTTTTCGGAAAAAGAAAGTTCTTTCAACAAACATCTCACACGAAATTCAATATACAAAACAACTGCATATCTCTCGAGATTATATTTTCTACTTTCCACAATTATACTTGACTCCTGTAAAATAGTATGATATAAGATGAAGGTAATAATGCTGTTAATTTTAACTTTTATCATTCGTTGTCAATATAAAATTTAACCAGATCTTTTAGTATGATGGGTTGTAAGTAAAAAACTCACCTTCATTAATTCTGAATTTCTATCACAGATAAAACAAACGGTATTAGCACTCTTTTTTAGAAGGTAGGAAAAATCAGAAAACTCTATTCTTTATTTAAATTTTCCCATTATTTTCCACATCACCCCCGCCGCCATCAAATACGGATAAAACGAGCCGCGCACGATATCAAACGCGCTCAGCTGCACGGCAGTCGATAAGCCCGTTGCGATAAGAATTTGCGCGCCATAGGGAAGAATCCCCTGGACGATGCACGAGGGTGTATCCAGCAGGCTTGCGATGCGTTTCGGATTGACGCCGTAGCGATGACCGAGCTCCTTTGCCAGCTGCCCGGAAGTAATAATCGCAATCGTGTTATTGGCGGTGAACAAATTCATCAGACCCGTCAGGAAGCAAATACCCAGCTCGCAGGTGCGACGGCTTTTAATCCACCGCCCCGTTGCACGGATAACAAACTCAATACCGCCGTTGTAACGCACCAGTGCCAGCATGCCGCCCGCCAACAACGAAATAATGATCGTCGGTGCCATTTCCGTCGTCCCGTCTCCGATAATCGAAAAAGCGTCCAAAAGCGAAAAATTCCCGTACACGCACCCGATAAGCAGGTTCAAAATCGTTCCGAGGAACAACAAGCCCATAACATTTTGACCGCACAGTCCGAGAGTAAAAAGAAAGATGTACGGCAGTACTTTTATCCATCGTTCGACCGTCAACGCGGAAGTTTCGGCAACAACGGCGGCGGGCGTTGAAAACATCGGCAGGGCATATAAACACACGCAGGCAAATGCCGGCAGGGCGACAATTCTCAGATTACACAACATTTTGTCGCGCATTTCCACACCCTGCGTCCGCGTTGCGGCAATGGTGGTATCCGAAATCAGCGACAAATTATCGCCAAACATCGATCCTCCGACGACGGCACCCGCCGCAAAATGCGCATCCAATCCCAAATTTTGCGATAACGACACGGCAATCGGGATCATTGCCGCAATCGTTCCGCACGACGTTCCCATCGCCAGCGAAATACATCCGCTCACGACAAACAACCCCGACAGCATGAATTGTGACGGAACAAACGCCCGCGCAACCGCCATCGCCGCTTCCACGCCGCCGACGGCTTTTGCGGTTGCCGTGAACGCCCCTGCCAAAACGAACACCAGGCACATGATCATGATGTCCCGATGCCCCATCCCGAAGGCAAACAGTTCGATTTTTCGGCTTAACTTCTCCTTTCGGTTCAGGCACAAAGCCGCCGCGGAGGAAACCAAAAACGCCACCGTCATCGGCACCTTGTAAAAATCCCTCGTAATCAGCGCAAAACCGAAGTAAAAGAGCACAAAAACGACGAACGGAATCAACGCTTTGCCGCTTGACTGCCGCCACGGCTCGGAAAAGTCATCGTTAATCTGTTTATGAAAAGAAGCGATTTTGTCCTGAACAATGATAATTTCTTCTATCAAATAATTAAAACAGTGTAAAGTGCTTTAAATATGTGCTTGTATTTCAGATAACATGTTTTTGTGTAAATTAACGAACACAGAAAATCCGTTTGATATTTGTTATCACTACTTGTTCAAGAATAATATTCGCATACGATACCGAGAGACAGATCTAGTTCAAAGGTTCTTACTGGCAGGTCAATTCCGACATTTTTCATTATCATTACAAATCGCTTACTTCCCGATACAAAACTTCGAAAAGACTTTGTCGAGTACCTGCTCGTAATCGACACGCCCGACAATGGCTTCCAGGGATCTCAGGGCTTCCTTTAAGTCCGCCGCCAGACAATCGTCGGAGTTGCGTTGTTCCAGAAGCGTCGAAGCGTGTTGCAACGATTGATGCGCCTGACGCAACGCTTCCGCATGTCGTTCGTGCACCAAAAAACCGACGTTGGAAACATCTTCGTAGCGTTCATCAAGGAATGCCTTTAACCGTTGTCGCAACAGCGGCAGACAGGCTTCGTTTTTGAGAGAAAGCGACAAAACGGACGAAGAAAAACCGTCGGACGATATTTGCTTTTTCTCTAAATCGGATAAACATACGGCTTCCTTTTGTTGCATTATTTCCTTTTTCCAAAAAACAGACCCCTCCGCTTCTTTATCCCCTGCAACCGCCGCACTATCTTCTTCTGCCTTTAACACTCGGAGTACGTCGATAACCTGCGGAAACCGTTCCGCCACAGACGAATGCAATCCGCAATCGGCTTTGTTGAGCAAAATAAGCACCTTTTCGGGCGACATTTTTGCTTTTAATGTCTCCAAATCGTCCTTCCACGGTTGCGAACCGTCGATAACCCACAAGATTAAATCCGCCTTTTGAAGCTGTTCCCGCGTCTGTTCAAGTCCGAGGCGTTCGATGTCGTTTTCGGTATCCCGCAAACCCGCCGTATCCACCAAACGCAGGGCGTAGGGTTCGAACGACAACGTTTCGGCAATAAAATCGCGCGTCGTCCCGGGAATTGCACTGACAATCGCGCGTTCAAATCCCAGGAGTTTATTAAAAAGCGTGCTTTTCCCGGCATTCGGCAAGCCGACAATCACCGTTCGAATACCGTCTTTCAGAGGAACATAGGCTTCATGCGCGCGCAAAAGACGTTCGATAGTTCGTATGAGAGAATTTTGCTGCTCCAAAAAATGCTTTCGATCTTCCTCAGGCAAATCTTCCTCCGGAAAATCCAGATACGCCTCAATCACGGCAATTTGATCTGTCAGTTGTTGAATAAAAGCGTCGATCTCCCGACTGAACGATCCCGATAACTGCTTTTGCGCCAGATTTAAAGCTTTTTCCGATTGCGCATGAATGACATCCGCGACCGCCTCGGCGCGACAGAGATCGATTTTGTGATTGAGAAACGCGCGACGCGTAAATTCTCCCGGTTCCGCCTGCCGACAGCCGCGTTGAAAAGCGTCACGCAAAATTTGACGCACAATCAGCGGATTGCCGTGACAGGCAACCTCCAACATTGCCTCTCCCGTGTAGGAACAACCTTCTGCAAAGAACGTCCAAACAACCTCGTCCAACGGTTCTCTCGAGACCAAACGATAAAACCCGTGGTATGCCCGACGCGCTTCAAAGGTTTCTTTTCCGAAAACCTCGCGTGCCAAACGCGCGCAGTCCGAACCGCTGAAACGCACCACCGCAATGCCCGAAACGCCGTAAGGAGTTGAAAGTGCCGCGACGGTGTCCACATACTTATCAAATTCGAAAAACGACGTATTCGCAAGCACTCATCCGTTGTGAATAATCGGTTGATAAGTCGGAAATAACGGCTGTTAAAACTGTCGATAACTCGGAAAAGCAGATTTTTATTCACCGTCGCTCTCACTTATTCACATGCCGTTCACAACGTTTTTTCCGTCGCCATCGCTGTTCACAACAAGGATCGATAGTCGAAGATAAAGTTATTCACACGTATAAGAAGACGGTTAATTTTTAAAATTAAAAATCTATTCCTATAAAAAGCTCCACAGTTTTGTTCGAAAAGGTTACAAGCAAAGTGATGGATGTACCGCAAACCGTTGCCGATTGTTGTAGAACGTTATTCGAGTATTGCGGCGAAGATCCGCAACGGGAAGGTTTGCAAAAAACACCGCAACGTTTTTTGGAGGCTTTCGAAGAACTGACGCAGGGTTATCATCAAACATTGGAGGAAGTCGTCAACGGCGCACTGTTCGAATGTACCAATGACGCGCCCGTGGTCGTCGAAAATATACCCTTTTTTTCCCTCTGCGAGCACCACTTGTTGCCGTTCTTCGGACATTGCACGATCGCCTATATCCCAAACGGAAAGGTACTCGGGGTTTCGAAGCTTTACCGTATCGTCGATCTCTTTGCCCGTCGTTTGCAGTTGCAGGAGCGTTTGACGCAACAGATCGGCGAAGGTATTCGGGAGGTAACGGGTGCGCGCGGGATTTTTGTGGAAATGATCGGCGAACATTTGTGCGTCGCCATGCGCGGCGTACAACGTTGTAACTCAAAAATGCGCACCTTTTACCGTTTCGGTGAGCCGATCGAAGGTTTTCCGCGACCATCGGCGTCGGATGCGTCGGATGACACATGCCTTTGTACACAAGCCGAAGCGGTTTCGTGGAATGTCGGCGGTTTCAACGCAAGGCACGATGCGTCTTCACCAGGGCTTTTGACGGTCACCACAAAGGAATTTCCGTTAAAGATCGGCTGTTATTCCGAAGAGCAAATGCGAACAACGCCCGTTACGTTAACGTTGGAATTGCAACTGCCGCAACATTACGGAACCGATGACGATCTAAGTTCCACGGTCGATTACGATGCGTTGATAACGTATTTGGAAGAAACCGTTTTGCAACGGAGGTTTCAGCTTTTGGAGTATGCCGGCAGGGAAATTTGCAAAGCCGTCCGGAACTTTCTGCAGACGCATCAAAAGCAGGCAAAGGTGCGTGTGACATTGACGAAAACACTGTCGCATGCATTGTTGCAAAACAGTCGCTTTACGTACGGGGATTTTTAAGAAGTGACGTTCCCAAAGCTTTGGAACCCTCTTTGCGAACGCCTGCGGTTTTGGAAAGAACAGTGGAAATTTTTGGATAAAAAACCGCTTCCGTGGGATCGCGTGACGCCGTGCGTCATGCTGATATTGAGCCTCATTGGGATTGCTTTTATGTACGCCGTTCAGCAGGACAGCGGCGGTCACAAGTGGAAAGCGCAGGTAATGTGGCTGTGTTTGGGCGGCATCGTGTATTACGTGACCGCCAAAATTCCTTACCATTGGTTTGCCGCGCGCGCGCACCTCTTTTACGCGGGTTCCGTTATTTTGTTGTTGTTATTGTGGACGCCGTTGGGACGTCGCATTGGCGGCAGTCGGCGCTGGCTGAATTTGGGCATCACCTTTCAGCCGTCGGATGTTTGCAAACTTGCAACATTACTTTTTATTGCCTCGACGCTCATGCGAAGCCGATTGAAAACGCTCCGTGAAGCCTTAGCGACGGTTTGTTTCGTGTTGTTCGTCGGGTTGGTATCTTTTTTTCTTATTTTTTTGCAGCCGGATCTCGGTTCCGCGATGGTCATTCCGGTATTGGTTTTCGGTTTATTGTTCGTCTCCCGACTGACGTTAAAGTTTTTCTTCGGATTGTTTTTGCTTTTCATGATTGCTTTAACGCTCATTGCCTGCGATACGCACGGTTATTATTGTCAATTGAAACAACAAACGTCGATTTTTAAACCCTTTCTTCCGCTGAAAGATTACCAACGAAACCGTATTTTGGCGTTTGCCGTACCGACGGCAATCGATCCCGAGGGCGTCAAAGTCGGTTGGCATCGGAAACAGTCGCTGATCGCCGTCGGATCGGGCGGTTTGTTTGGTAAAGGTTGGCGGCACAACACCCAGGCGCGTTTGGGATTTTTGCCGAAAGCGGCGTCGTTGGATGACTTTATTTTTTCCGTTTTGGCGGAAGAAACGGGCTTGTGCGGTTCCTGTTTTGTGCTTGCACTCTATGCGCTTCTCGTTTTCGCTGATCTTGGGGTCGCTCTGATGGCGCGCGATCGTCTGGGATGTTATCTGTGCGTCGGTGTCGGATTGCTGATGATGAGCCATGTGTGGATCAACGTCGGAATGACGCTCGGGCTGATGCCGATTACCGGTTTGCCGGCGCCGTTCCTCAGCTACGGCGGTTCGTTTTTGCTGACCTGCTGTTTCGCACAGGGATTGGTGCAGAGCGTGTATCGGTTTCGGCAGACGGACGGTTGGGTGAAAGGGTGATTTTTTTTGTACAGAGTCGGTGCTTTTGTGAAAATTTTGCCGAAAACGTGTTGCGATTGTTAAAAAACGGTGAAAAGACAAGAAAACGGAAGGATCGGCGGAGCCTGCCGAGTATGCGGTATAAAGGCATGTCGGTACGTTGAAGGGATCGATACGGAGGAAATAAATGGCATATTTAAGATCGAAAAAACAGAGCGACGGTATTCCGTGCGTTGAAAAGAAGAAAAAAGCGACGGTTGAAGTCAAACGTGAAACATTAAAGAGTGCGGCGAAGGAGCGTTCGAAGGAAAACGAGAGTATTCTGCAACGGATTTTGAATTTTTTCAAGCGCGATAAGCGTTATTCGGAGATCGTCATTGACGGCGTTTTACCCCACAAACGCGTCGCCTTGCTCGTCGACGGTCTGATGGAGCACTTCGAAATGGACACGCTCGACAATCAGGATCTGCACGGTGCGATTTTTAAGGGCAAAATTCAAAACCTGGAAGCGGGCTTAAAGGCGGCGTTTGTGGACATCGGTCAGGAAAAGAACGCGTTTCTTCACTATTGGGATGTATTGCCGCTGTTGAACGGCGAAGGATTTAACGAAAACAACAGCGACGACGGCATCGAAGTGATCAACCGCGACGATAACACGAACGATCGCGAACGTGTTTTAACGGCGGACGTACCCGCGAAAATCCCTGTCGGAACCGATATTCTGGTGCAGGTGACCAAGAGCCAAATCGGTTCCAAAGGGCCGCGCGTGACGACGAACATCACGTTGCCGGGGCGGTATGTTGTTTTGACGCCGCATTCGCGCCAATGCGGGATTTCGCGCAAAATCGACCGCAAGCGCGACCGCGATCGTCTAAGAAAACTGCTCGATAAACTGACGTTGCCGGAAGGCATGGGCGTTATTTTTCGCACATCGTGCGCCGATGCTTCCGTCAAGCAGATCACGCGCGATTTGCAGTTCCTTCTCGACGCCTGGCAGACGGTATGTCAAAAAGCCGCCGCTGCGGAACGTCCGTGCATGGTGTATCACGAACCGGATTTGTTGGAACGGACGGTGCGCGATTTTCTGACGGACGATGTCGACCGCGTGTTGATTGACAGCGAGGCGGATTATGAGTATTTGAGGGGAAAATTGGAGCGTTTGGCACCGAATTTGCGAAAAAAGATTGTCCTGTATAAAGAGCCGATTCCGATTTTTGAGCGTTACGGCATCGAGCCGCAGTTGGATCAAATGTTTTCGCAGCGCGTGCCGTTGCCGTCGGGGGGCGAGATCGTCATTCAGGAAACGGAAGCCTTAACGTCGGTCGATGTGAACACTTCTTCGCACAAGATGAACGAAGCCGACCCATCGCAATTCATCTTCCAGGCAAACCTTGAAGCGGCGCGCGAAGTTGCCCGTCAGGTACGGTTGCGGAACATCGGCGGGATTATTATTGTGGATTTCGTCGATATGCGTCAGCCGAAGAGCCGCCGTCTGTTGCACGAATTTTTGGAAAAGGAATTCGAAAGCGACACCGCGCGCGTGCAGGTATTCCCGGTGACCCAGCTGGGACTGATTCAAATTTCCCGCCAGCGCCACAAGGAGAGCCTGCGCAGTCAGCTGTATTCCTGCTGTCCCTACTGCGGCGGCGAAGGGCGATTGCAATCGTCATGGAATTTGGCGCTTCAAATTCAACGCGAACTGTTTCGTCAGTATCGTGCAACGAACGGCGGGGACTTTACCGTCATTCTCAATCCTTACCTGAAAAGTTATCTTTTGGCGAATTGTCTGTCGGAATTCAGCACCCTGGAAGCGCAATGGGCGATTAAGGTGAATTTCGCGGCGGATCCGAACGTTCACGTGGAGAATTTTAAGGTCGTAAGGAACGGGTAAGGGGCTCACTTCAATCGGACTGCCGGAAGAGAAGAGGTGTCGGAAGTGCAAGATCGGATGAACCTTTCTTTTTTCGGACAAAGGGAAAACAAAACGAAGTTCCTCTTGTGCGAACAGCTTCGGCGGTGTTTGAATGTGCGTGCGGTTTCTTGTTTAAGTGTTCATCGAATTTTTAACTTGTTCGCATGTTGTTGCCATATGAAATAACGTGCATAAAAAGCGCAGACGGTGAGGGAAGAGAAACATTTCTGATAATGCGCCATGAATGATTCCGAAGCGAACAAACCTTTTTTATACGCCGTCAAGATGCGCGCTTCGAAGGGCGATGTTCATCTTTCGGGTGCGGAACGTTTGGTTGGAAGGGAGCAAATTCTTCCCGTTTCGCAATCATTGCTCCAACGTGCGCTAAATCACGCCAACGGCAGTGCGGATGCGGTTCATTTAAAGATCGAAGCTCTCGATGCTGCGGCGGTTTTAAAGGTTCCTTCTTTGTCGGTGACGGAGGCGTCCGCGACGAAAACGGATGAAGCGTTTTCGATTTTGAAACGTCTTCTCAGGGAAAACGGTATTGAAGGTGCCGAAGCGTGTCTGCGACTTCTTAAAAACGCACCGCCGATGCGCGGAGCGATGCTGGTGGATATTCGAACCTTGCAACGTTGCGAACCCGATCCGAAGCGCGGTGTGCGTGCCACGTACATGGACGGGGAGAAAGCTTGTTTTGATACGAAGAAAAATCACTTTCGGGAAGCGTTGATTTTGGCAACAAAAGTTTCTTCGGCACCGCACATTGTCGGCGAGTTATGTATTTCGGATGATTGCAATTATACAACGGGGTATTTTGCGTCGAAAAAAAGCGGCTATGTGCGTATCCCGAACTTAAAAGCACACGGCGATCCGCACGGCGGAAGGATTTTTTTATACAACGGCACAAGTGATGAGGATTTGAAGGAAACGCTTGCCTACCTGCAACATCAAGCGGTCATCGTCACCGATTTACCGACGGATACGCCTGCGGTTTTAGATGTTAAACAACCATTGAAGATTTTAAAGGAGAAGCATCTGTACCGAACGGAAACTGTCATCGAAGCGGTTGAAGGCGATACGGTTTGCATCAACGGTAAAACGTATATTTCCTTTACATCGAACGATTATTTGGGCTTTTCGCAACATCCTGAGGTAAAATCCGCCGCGCGTGCTTTGGAACAGTATGGCGTTGGAAGCGGCGGTTCGCGTTTGATGTGCGGAACGTTCGAGCTCCATCAACGGCTGGAACGTCTTATTGCCGATTTTACGGGACATGAGGCGGCGATGGTCTTTAACAGCGGTTTTGCGGCGAATGTTTCGATTTTGCCGGCTCTTTTCGGCGAGGGGGATGTGATTTTCTCCGACGCTCTCAATCACGCAAGTCTCATCGAGGGTTGCCGTTTATGCAAGGCTCAAACCGTCATTTACCGCCATAATGATATGGTGGATTTGGAGGAGAAATTGCGTTCGACGTCCTTCAAACATGCCGCCATCGTTTCCGATGCGGTGTTCAGTATGGATGGCGATATTGCCGACGGTACGGTTCTGTCCGAACTTGCGGAAAAATATCATGCTTTGATCTACATCGACGAAGCACATGCAATTGGCGTTTTGGGCAAACGCGGGCGCGGATTGAAGGAGCATTTTCATCTTCAAACGAAGCCGTCGTATCTTTGCATGGGTTCGTTGAGCAAGGCGATCGGTGTTGAAGGCGGTTTTGCAGCGGGGAGCAGAGAAGTGATTGATTATTTGCGCAATACCGCCCGCGAATATATTTTTTCGACATCTTTGCCGGCAGCATCGATCGCGGCGGCAATCAAAAGTTTTCAATTATTGCAACAGTCTCCGCAGTATGTGGAAGCATTGCGAGAAAACATCTCTTTTTGGAACAATCTTTGTCGGCAATATAACCTTCCGATGATCGCCGAAACGCCGATTGTTTCGTGCGAAGTTGGTTCGGAGGAAAGGGCACTTTTGCTTTCGGAACGTTTATTTAAAGAAGGCTTTTTCGTGAAAGCCATTCGTTACCCGACGGTTGCGAAAGACCGCGCACGTCTGAGAATTACCCTTACCGCTTTGCATATGTGTGAACATTTGGAACGCTTTGCAAAGATGTTGGCGGAGTCGTTGGAAAAGACGGCGGAAGCGTTCGGAAACTCGTAATAAGCGTTATTACGGATGGATACTGCAAACATTTTCTGTATATGTTTGCTGTATATCTTTGATGAACAGATTCCAAAATTATCTCACATCAAAAAACAGAATTTATGGAATTGGAGACTTTTTATAAAAGAGTGCTGCTCTTTCAAGAACAAATCATCAGATACCTATTACAATATACGTGTAATTTTCAACGGAATGTTTCCTGAAAAAAAGGGGAAAAACGAAAGGCAAACTTTCCGGTACCGTTTCCCAAAGATTTACTCGGACAATAATTTTTTCCACCGACAAATGTTGTGTTGTTTAGTGCAAATTGCATCAAAAATGATCCCTTCCCGTTTAATAATTTTTGCATATGTTTCTATATCCCAATCCCTGTTTTCGAGTTCCGGTGATACAAAACACAGTTTATATCCCAAGTTTTTAAGTTCTTTATATTCTTTGTGTCCAATCGGAATTCGTGAAAAGCAATCCACCCAAATCCAATCTATTTTTCCAGCCATATTTATTGCGGTATCCAATCCTTCAACTTCAGAGATGCGCAGAGCAATGTTTTTTTCTCCTTGATGACTCAGTAACCAAATCATCGGGAACGTGGAATCCAGGAAAAAGTAATTCTTTATGTTGAATTTCGCAAGCAGTTTCAGGCAGTTTAATTCGATTCTTTCGCTCTTGATGTTCAGGATCATGATCCCGTGGTGATACTCTTTCAAAAAATCTTCAAAATCATCTCCCGATTCAAAGGGATTGTGCTGAATATAAATTCTGCCGTTTAAATCATCCCGCAAATCGAGTTCCGCGCCAAAGTATGACGGAAGATTTTTCAATTCCGCAATCGTGTTGATTCTGTGGGCGATAAAATCTGTCATTACTTTATTTCCCTATGGACTTTTCGCCCCTTGTCCTTCATTTACAGGATGCATCATGTTTTAATTGCCTACTGGCGTTCAGTGTCCGCTTTATAAATTGCAGTTTTGATTTTAGCGTACCGTTATTCCAGTGAGATTTACCATGCAATCTTTTTTGGAAAAACACATCGAAACGCCGTATATCCAGGTAACTTTTCCGAGCCGTGTACAGGGCGTACAAATCAAGAGCAAAATCCTTTGGTGGATTTTTCCAGGTATCATAAAATTTTCTGGAGAACACGTTGGGTTGAGCGTTGATGTCATACAATCTTTCTCCGAGGTACAGTGTGTCAAAAACACTCATCCCGTATGTAAAAAACATATCAAAGACGGATCTTCCCTTTCGATTTCCTTTTACAAAGATCCGCTCGTCGTCATTGTTATTTTCTATAATTTCGAGTGCCTTCATCACATCCGCCGGATTCGTCTGCATATCGGCGTGCGTCCATCCGATAAACTTTCCTTTACAAATATTCAATCCTTGGACAATTCCGTACCCGTATCCCTGGTTGACTTCCACGCGTATTGATTGGGCAAATGAATACTTAGGCAACAGATCTTTCAACACTGTTGCGGTACCATCCGTGGAACCGTTGTCCACCAGCACCAATTCCACATCCTTACGGTTTAGTGTATGCCGAAAACATTCAAGAACCAGCGGAATGTTTTTTACTTCGTTGTAACACGGAATGACTATCGACATCCTCGGCACTTCCATCTTCTTACATTTTTTTCAATACTACCGAATACTCACATGCGAATAATCTTGGAGCAATACGGGTTAGGATGTCATCCGCCTTTTCAATGAAAGAAACACACGCGTCTCCGACCCATCGCGGATACCATGTTTTTGCAACCGTACCACCCGATAACAAGAGCAGAAAGCATGCTTGGCTTTCTTTTTTTACAATTTTCATTTTTCCAAAATTTTCTCCTATCTCCATCTTATCAAACAATAACCTCGCTATGGAACAATTTGCACTCCACGGGTCACTCGGATTGTTACAGGGTATTTGTGTATTGTTTATATCAACAGTATCGTCGAAACCTTCATGTCTCATTATCCGCAGTATAATTTTAAAGAGTATACTTGTGTAGGCATCTTGTATGAGCAAGTAACCGCCGCTCCTAAGTCTCATTCCAATCTGTTCAATCAACGACTTTGGATAGGGTACGTGATGTAACACATGACAAGCTATAACTACATCCAAACTGTTATATTCAAATACATTCAGATCTGTTGTAACGTCAACCTTTCTATCTATCCACGGATGAATCGTTACATCGGTTAAGAGAATATTTTTATTCGTGATAAATTCTTTTGAAAGACCCGGACCGCTACCTAATTCAACAATTTTTGTATCGTCGGATCGAATCCAATCGTTCATCCACGAAAAACGGTCTTTGATGAGATGATACAATATTTTGTTTTGTGTGGAGAAGAATCTCTCCCTTGCATTAGTAACATCCCCCTCGTGGTGCATCCTGTTTTCGGTGTGCTTAGGGCGAAATATCTTCAAAAAAACACTCATTTCACTGCTTATTCAATAAATGACAAAATCTCTTTTATAACCTCATCCGTTTTTTCCACGGAAATCCGGTATCCGATCATTCCTGTGGATCGTGATCCCGAAATATCTTTCCACGTGTTGTCGCCAACCATCAAAGTTTCCTGTGGTTTCGTTCTAAGTTTTTCCAAAATTCTTACAAACATTTTTGGATCCGGTTTTTCTGTTCCAACTTCCTCAGAGGTTACAACGGCATCAACTGCATCGATAATACCCAGTTGTTTGAGTTTTCGATACTGAATATGCGCGGTTAAATCCGTTAAGATCCCTATCTTGACGTTTTTCCCGCGTAGTTTGTAAAAAAGCGGGCGGACGAACGGATAACATACCATCTCCCTCATAGCACTTTCCCAATACATATCATACATCTTTAGTGCATAAGACAACGGATGTATGCTCAGAAGTTCGCACAATGTCTGACAATAGAGCATTCGATTGTGAGACGCCGCCGTATTCCCGAGTTGTTGTTTCACGATTTGTTTCGCTTTAACGAAAGATTCGTTGAACCGATCCCGAGTGATTTGAAAATGCGTCGTGCAAAAACTTTCGAGTGTCAGACGTCCCTGTTCATAACATTCCGTTGCAGGATACAGTGTATCATCCAAATCAAAAACAACGGCGCGTATCATGGAATTTCTTTAAAACTTCAGACGATATTTTTCGTCTTCACGGTTCAACAGTTCGGATACCTGCTTCTTATCGAAAATCAACATGTGTTTTCCCTCATTCATTCGTTGGATTTCCGTGGCAAAAGAAAGCACATTCATTATTTCCGAAGCTTTCCGGATACTGTCGCATAAAATATAAAGTTCATTCTTATAGAAAAGCAGGACAGGCATTCCGTGCTTTTGAAGGTGCTTCTCAAACTGCTCCTTTGAAGGAGGAGCCTGTACATGCATAACTTCGTTGCCGCAATAAACCACGCAATCCGGACAAAACCGATGATTCCATCTTCCGGAAGCAATCATTTCTTTTGTGTTTTCGATGTAGGTTCCGTTTGCCGGAATTACTTTCTTCCCCGACAGTTCCCGAATGGTTTGTACCGTGTTATCAAGTACGGTTGTGTTTGTATAAAGCGATAAATCATATCCGATTGCTGTCGCAGTCGTATTTACCACCTGTTCCATTTTTTGAATAACTTCCTCAGCCGTATCACTGCTCACTACCAGCCCGTGGTTTTCAAGAAATATCACGGGATTTTTATCTGTTCGATGAACCGTTTGTTTGAAATATTCTTCTGCCAACGCTATTCCAGGCGCTCTGTAAGGAATAAAAACGGCATGCGGATACAGCTCGTACATTTTTTTTCTACCTTCGACGGAAGTCAGCAGTGCATTGACGGATAGAGGATGTGTATGCAACGTATATTTTCCGGTAACGGCATGTAAAAAAGTTTCGATGGACGCTCTTTGTTTCCTTTTTGCCATTTTGTTTGGCAACAATACTTTCCGATCGGGGACAACCCTTTTGTTTTCGGAAAAATTTTTCCGCATGCGTGCTGCGATGACGGCATAATCCACACAAATGTATCCCGTATCCTCCGTCAAATCCGATAACGGACAGCCGGAAATTTTAATCAGCATTTCTTTGTCGTTCAGCTTTACGGACGCATTCCCGCCACCGGCTTGAACCAGATCGTTCCTTATCCCCGCATAACGGGATATCGAAACCAATCCCCGCAAATCGGTTCCTGCAACACCCTTCATATCATGCATATATTTTCGTATACAGTGCCGCCAAAAACATATACTGATTTAGCCCGTCGATGCCAGATGCCCATGTGGATTTATGGCACAGCAACTCGTTGGAATTTGGGAGAGTCTCATTCGCTATATCTCCCCAATCGGTTATTTTTGTTAACTGTTCCCAGTTGTTAAATTTCACTTTCTGCTGCATTAAATCTTCATCGTAGGTACATTCGATCCGAATATTGCGCAATGCCAAAACGTGTGAGAGTTTTTCAAAATCCATGTCCAGACCAATTATAAATGCCGTATTTATGCGATCCATACTCTCTTCCGAAAAATGATGAAAAACTATATCGGCATACGCCTGTTGAGGATAAATGAAGCGTTTTGCATCGGGCATGCGACTCCGAATAGATTCCAAAATGCGATCTTTGTTTTGGTTTCTTAAGGTTGTATCGCGATGAACCTTCCAATAACACCGCAATTCTTCGTCCGTATCCAGATACAATGAGAGATCCATTAGAGCACGTGTTTGCGGTAAATACAGGCTGTGAAGACCGCTTATAATTATAAAAGAGTTCCCTCTCAATTTTTTGTACTCTGTAAATCGACCCGTATGATGATCATAGTCCCGCCTCATGATACTGTTACCATCTTTTAATTTTTTGAGTTTCAGCGCCTGTTCATGGAGTAGGTTAGCATCCGGATGCAATGCGGTTAAACAATCCCAATTTTTATCGCCTCGTTCCCAACGATGAGCTCCGTCTCCTTCGATATGCAAGACTTTTTGTTTCCCTAATAACATGCTGATTAATTCAGCCATTCTGCTTTTCCCTGCACCGCTGTCGCCGGAAATGCCGATGAAAACTGCCTGATCCGGTCGTATCGAGTATACACTGTTAGAACGGTGTTGATACAGCTGAAACGCCGATGTAGCGAAAATTGCTATCATTAACGAAAAAGTAATACTGCCCAGATTGGCGTCGGAAATTTTAACTCCTTGCAAATTTTTCCCGAGAAAAATCAGATCCGTATATTGTGTTGTATGAAAAAAAACATAGTAAGCTAAAAACAGCATACACGACAAGATATTTACTACGATTACTTTATCTCGAGTCTTCATTGTTACAACAGCAACACAGAAAAACGGAATATACCAAATAAACCATGCCGGCATGGCGGGAACGAATAAAACAAGCAACAAAAGAGTGATACCCACCGTGTTTACTAGGAAAGATTTTGTAACATGGCATACCACATAACTTTGGGCATATATACAGGCAAGTACCAATATCGCCAAGAACAGTCTTCGGTTTCCGTATGGCAGATAAACCGCTTGAAGTTTGGTTTGTTCTTGATTAAAATATACCCCTTGTATAAGTCCTTCGCATAGGAAAGGTAACAGGAATATTGCCCAGGTTAACATCATTACGACTGTAAAAACGCATACAGTCTTTAGATCCTCTTTTTTGTGAACATAAAAAAAAACGATGGGCAGAATTGCCGCAACATACGATTTTGTCGCGAGAGCAAGTCCAAAAAAAATTGCCGATTTTAAATAGTTCCAATAGAGCGGTTTATTTAAAAGGAAAAACACTCCCATAACGGAGAATGCAGTTGGAATAATATCCAATTGACCGTGCATATATCCGGCGTACAAGATGATCGGCGACAAAAAATATACAACACATATGTACCGCATATTTCCCTTGGGAACCATGCGTACCAAAAAATAAAACGCGAGACAATCAAACAATAGAATCGGTAACTTAAAAATAAGGGATCTTACGAAAAAAGATGAGACCTGAAGCGCAATCCATCCGAAAGCGGATTCTATGAGTAACATCAAAGGCGGATAGGGAAACGGATTTACCGATGTACTTTGAAAAAAGTATCGGTAAGGATTTTGATGATCCGTTACAAAGCAAGATACAAAAGGAAGAAACATTTTCTCCTGGTAATCGGAGGAAAACATTCCCATTAAAACCAGTTTAAAACCGATAACAACGACCAAAAAAACCTTAAGATAAAGGCTACTGCATTTGCAGGGAAGAGGCGTCATCCCCAATAGGTTCCTTATTCTCACTTCTTTTCGTCCGTTAGCTGATGGAATTCGTTTCCCGATATAAATCGTTGCCAATAAGCCAATGTTGCTTCGTATTCTTCGTAATCTTCCGGTGTTCCCCAGCCGATATAGCGGTCAATTTCAAACACCCGAACGACCATGTCAAGGCTTAGCGCGTGCTTAATAACCTCATCTACATAAAATTCACCGTTAATGCGATCATCTTCCCGAATCATCTTTTCGGCGGATTGTACAAAACTTTTACCGCTTCGGAACCAGAAAGTTCCCGTTACTGCATGATCTTCCGACGGATTGTTCGAAATTGGTTTCTTGACGGAAATTTTGACCGCACGTCCTTTATCATTCGTTGCGATACATCCGTATGCCTCCGGTTTTTTCGTAACCGCCGGGCTGTGACGATGGGTAAATACCAAAACATCTGTTTCGTTGCGCAATGCGTCAAATTCATCGTTATTCATAACCATCCCGGTGTCGCAACTGGCAATAAGAAGTTCTTCATTGTTATTGATCATGTCTTTTGCCAAAAGACAGGTACATGCCTGCCCCTGGGTTAGAGCCTTTGTGCGTACAAACCTTACATCGGGGTAATATTTTGTTATTGCCTGTTCTAAGTCCGAGTTTTTATTAAAAGCCCGATCAATGCAGATAACATTCGAACCGTTGCGGTTTACTCCCGGTAAATCCATGATTGCCAGGACTGCCATAGGAACTTTTTCCCCCGTCCTTCGGTCGGTGGTTGGAATTGCGGGCTTTGGCAATTTATATCCAACGTTTTGGAAACGCATTCCGGCACCGGCCATAGGTATCACTATATTCATGAAACACACTTCCATTTCCGAACACATTCTGTCCAAAAAACATAATCCGCCAGGTCCAATGGAGTCCCCCATTGACAAAATTGATCCACATTTGTCGGTACCCAAACTTTGTGCCCATCCTTCACCATGTAATTATAGGCGAGGCTGACGTAATATTCGTTACGGACTTTATCCTTTGCTTCCATCATTTGCCTGAAGTATTTTTTCATAATAGCTCCGGATTTAAAATAGTAAATTCCCGGAGAATGCTTTGCTTTGGTTTTATCCGCCTCAAAAGAATATTTTTCGCGAATTTCTACGAGGTTGTCATCCTTATCTGTCAGGCAGGAAGCATAGACGTTCTGTTTATATATCAGATGCGGATGGAAACCTGTATAACAGGGGACACACCCGCTGCAGACCTTGGTCTCAACCTCATTTTTGAATTTTTCGAAGTTCCAGATCGCAAAAAAGTCACAATAATTGACGATACAAGATTCATGATCCGATATTTCATCGGATATCGATACGATATCACCGACCGGTCCCGATTTGTTCCAATTTCTGATTGACAAAATTTTTGCAGTCGGAACACTCTTCATCAAAAATTCTTTCATTCCGGAGATGGTATCCAAATGCTGCTGACGACAGATAAACACTATGTTCCGCTCATTCGGGTACATTCCTTCAACAATCCATTGAATAATCGGCTTTCCCTGTACTTTGATGAATGGTTTCAGTTCTTTATAACCGGCAGCAACAAATCTCGAGCCACTACCCGTCATTGGTATTATGATTTGCATAATTTTTCAATTCATAAATACGAAGAGTATCGTTCGGGCTCCTAATGAATACGGAAAAATCACTGCTCGTATCCAATTTTGAATAGTTACTTTTAGGTACGAATATATACCGTATCCCCTCCGCAGACATAATAGCACGGATTTCGTCACACGTTTTATTCCAAAGGTCACGAACTTGCATATATCTCCGATACCATTCCCCCATGTTACGTTTGCACGAGGGTATCACAAATAAGAGACCATAAGCATTCCTCTGAGAGAATATCTGAAACCAAGCTTCTGAATACAGATTCACAAGCTTGCCTGTATCGCATAGATATACACTGTCTTTATTCGTTTTATTTTTAAATGCCACTGCTAAATCATACATTTCACCCGTTCTTTTGCACTTATTCGAGGGGGTACACTCAATATATGCGCTAATTGCTGCCACTCCCAAACAAACAACACAGGTGAGTAAGGAAAAAAATCCACGCTTTCCAGATTTTATTTCACGCATTCTCAGTGATATTGTAAATACGGAAAGAACAACTGACACCAGAAGAACCAGATACATTTGTGAAAACGATCCTTTCATGACTGCGCGAAGGATCCTGACAAACCACCACGCAAAAAACAACCCATCCAGGACTCGAATGACGTTTCGAGATGCGGATGTTTTGATGTTTCTTAACCGATAACCTTCGAAGCCAATGAGAAGAAAAGTTAACAATGATGAGCCAAATAAAAGAAAAAGATCGCGGAGTCGGGACGTGTCGCTTGCAGGAGCAGAAAAAATAACAAAATTTAGCATGGGATATACGGAAAAAAAGAACCCTTTTTTTCGCATTATAACCAAGGTTTTAACAATACTGACATGTAACCAGAACAGTATATATTTGAGCATTTTTTCAGGCGCCATGGCAATGAGGGATATGTTTTCTTGGTTTGATATAACGACAAATAATACCACAGCTTCTATGATCATAAGCATTCCGCATTCGAGCAAATGTTGCTTCAGATTTTGACGATCACCGGTTACGGTGAAGAAAACCACCGGAAAAGCAAACAGCGATATGTGGAAAAAAAGCCTACGAAGACTGAGAGAAACCTCGAGTTTTGTCAGTAGATCAGCAAGATTGAGTACAGACATGCCGTATATATCCCGAAAATCGGCACCTGACAGTTCCGTTGAATCCGTCAACAGGTTTGGAACCGCGACAATCAGCAATGCCGCGATAGCAACAACAATTGCGCCATTTTCTCTTATCAATAATTTCTTTTGAGATAAACTGTCGGCAAGTGCTAACGTAAAAATGAAAACAGAACACCATATTCCTTCATGAATGTGGAACAGCGCAGCACATGCGGCACAAAGCCACGCAATCTTGTAGTTCTTGTTTTCTCCGACAAGAAATGAAATACCCAGGAGTGCGATGCTCATGGGCAGTCCGACAGATAATGAAAAAAGATCACTATTAGAGAACCTAGATAATTGCGCGTGATAGGAACAATGAAAGGCTACATAAGTAAGAATTACAGAAACAAACATTTGATGATCCTTGTTAATGCGATAACTTATGTGTGCGATTGCTACCGCAAGCACAGTTAGCGCCAGTACACCAAATATCAAGACAATATCGTAAAACGAACCATTGGTGAACCGCATTAACGCGGCCATTAAAGCATCAGTAATATACCTCGGAGAAATCACATCCTCGTGCATATACAAGTTCCCCTTGAAAAGATCGTGGTCGTACGTGTGCAACCAACCTATTGCATATAAGCCGTTTAAAAAGAACCCAGTGTTGCACGTCCCCGCTAGGAGTAAATATGAAAAGACGAACGAAAAGAAGAACTTAAGACGATATGTATTCCTTGTAACCATTGTTTCTTCCACTCTGATTAGAGAAGCATAAAAATCGTCCAATGAAAATACTTTATTTTCATATCAGAAAAAAGTATTGTACACTAAATCATCCATGATCCATCCGACAGCATGTATGGACGCTTCCGTTGAAGTACCGAGCGATTGCGTTATCGGTGCATTCAGCGTGATCGAACGCGGCGTTCAACTGGGGCGGCGGGTGCGCATCGGGGAACATGCGGTGATCAAGACAGGAACCTTGCTGGGGGATGACGTTGAGGTGCAAGCGGGTGTCGTCTTGGGGGATGATCCGCAAATCGTCGGTCAGAATATTCATTTCGAAAGCGGTGTTGTTATCGGAGATCGAACGGTGTTGCGCGAAGTCGTC
>JAFVCI010000102.1 GCA_017479315.1 Opitutales bacterium
AATGTCGGCCAAAAGGTCAGTAATTTTTTGGTACGCTTCGAACACGGATGCTCGGGATTGCGCCGAAACCACGTGCAGGAACACCCCGACAGGCTCAACAACGCCAAAACGAACCATAATCGCCTGCCCGCCTTCATAAATTCCCTGGCGCCCTCACTCAGACTCGAACTGAGATTAACGGTTTAGGAAACCGCGGTTCTATCCCTTGAACTATGAGGACGACGCTTTCAGGGTGCTTGAAAAATACACCGAAAGCAATCTTTTTGCGCCGTTTCATTCGTTCACACGTGTTTTCGAGATTTCTTGAAAAACAGTTGTCCATATCCAGCTTATTGTCTTACTTAACGAAAAATTTTATTTCCAAACCATCGTTGAAATTATCCATCCAATAAGAAAATCCGAAAAATACTTTCTGGAAGTATCATTGGATACAAAATACGTTTTAAAATCCCTTTTGCTCCAAAGATTCTTATAAAACCCAAACCGCCCTCAAAGGAGGGCGGTTTGGGTTATACGCATCGGACGAAACAGAATTTCGTCTGTTATTTGCAGCAAGCCGGTTTCTTCGTACACGTTCCGGCTTTAGGAGATTTACGACATGAGTTACTTTTTTTGGCTTTCGATGCGTTTTTTTGGATGTGGTTCATAGGTTGTTTTCAATCGGTGGAACAATTTTATAAATCCGACCGAAAGAAATTTTATTCAAAAAAATGTTTAAAATTAAAAAAAACACAAAACACTCGTGTCGTTATCGATGCGGAAACATCATACCCATCGAAAAAAAACAACCGCAACATTTCCGAAAACAAATTTCGGAAGTGTATCGTCGCATCCGTGCAACAACAACAAATACCAACGGAAATCTTTTCCGCGTGTTATTTGTTCTTTAAATACTCAAAACAAGCAACTCCGCAATACACAGGGCGACCTGTTTTTTACATAACAACAGGGCACTCTCGTTGCTCTATCGACCAATCAAAAGAGAAGATCGAAAAAGTTTAAATCGAAAGGGCATCGACATCAGCTTCTTGCCGATGCCGACACCGCACAAACAACACAATAAAAACACAAAAACCGCACCTACGGCGACCATTTATCATTCAATAATCGCCGCAGACGGGATCGCACCAGCATTCGCGCACTTTTCCAAAAGACCGCACGAATGCAGAATGCCGAAGACGGATTTTACTTTTGATCTTTCAAATCGATCGTCTTAATGACCGACTTATCTTTTTTATCAAAGCGTCCCTTTTTGGTTTTATCTTTTTTACATTCCTTTTTGAACCATCCCTTATCGCACTTCTTACCGCATTTGTCGTACTTTTTGCTGCAACAGCATAAACAGCATCCATCCTTATGACACTCCGCTTTATTGCAATCTGCACCACAGCAACAGCAATCTTTGCCCGCGAACGTTGCCGCAGCACCGCCCACCAAGCCCAGTGAAAACATACCGACTTTCAACAGTTTCATAACAGATTTATTGTATCTCAAACGACGTGCGTTTGCAACCGAAAGGTGAAAGAAGTGACGTATCGCGAAAATTTATCGACGCCGTCGGATGGTTTTCGCATGTTTTTCCGAGATTTTCACAAAAAAATCGCTTTCCGACATCCGAACGACTCGGGGCATTTTCGAATGCACGCAATAAAGAAGGAAGAAAAAGCTTTTGCACTCGCCGTTAAAAACGGAAAAATACGAGAATGTCTGACTTAATCCTCCGGCAAAACCGACAATCGCTTCTCTAAGCACACCTTTCGAGCATCCCGGATATTTCCCGAAGGAGAATTTCCTAAAGGAGAGCTCTAACCGCTCCTTACCCGTTAATTCCCATCAAAAATTCAACGTTATTGCGGGTTTTCTTCACGCGCTCCAACACCATTTCCATGGCACTGCTTGCGGGAACAACGCCCTTCAAGGCGCGGCGCAGGATGTAGATTTTCTTCAATTCGTCGGGATGATAAAGCAATTCTTCCTTGCGCGTGCCGCTTTTTTCGATGTTAACGGCGGGGAACAATCGTTTGTCGACGCAACTGCGATCCAAATGCACCTCCATGTTGCCGGTACCCTTGAACTCCTCGAAAATCACTTCATCCATCTTGCTTCCCGTATCCACGAGCGCCGTTGCCAAAATCGTCAAACTTCCGCCGTGCTCAATGTTGCGTGCGGCACCGAAAAATGCCTTCGGCCCTTGCAACGCATTCGCCTCAACACCGCCAGAAAGTACTTTCCCCGAACTGGGGCAGATGGTATTGTAAGCGCGCGCCAACCGTGTGATTGAATCCAGCAGAATAATCACATTCTCGCCCGTTTCCACCAAACGCTTCGCCTTTTCGATGACGACTTCCGCCGAACGCACATGGCTTTCGGGTGGCTCATCGAACGTCGAGCTGATGACTTCCGTGCCCGGAAGTAAATTCTTGAAGTCCGTCACTTCCTCGGGACGCTCGTCAATCAACAGCACGATAAGATGTGCCTGCGGCTGATTTTTCACAATCGAATGCGCGATATTTTGCAACAGAACGGTCTTTCCGGTACGCGGCGGCGCCACAATCAACCCGCGCTGCCCGAAACCGATCGGTGTAATAATATCCACAACGCGCATGGCATTGTTGTCCCAGCCCTTGGCGGGTTCGGTTTCCAACAAAATTCTCTGCGTCGGATAATACGGCGTAAGCTCCTTAAAATGCGGAACGGTGCGCATTTCATCAGGCGTTTTCCCCATCACGGTATGGACTTGAATAACGCAGGGACATTGCGTGTGGGTCGGCGAAAGATACACCTGCCCGCGCACCAACTGCCCGGGACGCAATCCGTATCGACGCACTAACACTTTCGGTACGTAGGCACTCAACTCCCGCAGTTGGTAATTATCCGAAGCGTAACACAAACACCATTCGTCCGTACCGGGGAGCTTCGACACGATGCCCTCGACGCAAATCGGATATTTTTGCTCGCTGAGGGTATGCATTTTTTCGCGCAAAATGCTCCCGCGCGTCAAAGAAGCCGATTGCATCTCGGGCGGCACTTCCGTCAATAACTCCCGCAACGGCTTATCGTACCATTCGTTCAGCAGAAACGGCGACAGCGACGCATCCGAAACCTCGGACACAAACGCTTCCAGCGATCGCGCATCCCCAATTACGTGCCACTGCCACAGTTGCCCGAGCCACCAGCGGTAACGTTGCAAAACCGCCGATGACGGCGCGGAACCGAAACGATTGGGAACGGGACGCAACAAACGGCTGTTGGTATTGTTAAAACCCGTATTATTAAAACGGTTCACGCGCGAACCGTTCGAACTTTCCGCCGAACCCGCAGCTTCCGAAATCGTCGCTCTCGGACGACGATCGCGCGCATCGGAATGCGCTTCCAAAGGCGGAAATCCTCTGCCCGTATTCGAACCCGACGATGACGTACGCGGAACTTTCACGGTCGAACTTGAAATTTCGTGCGGTACCGCCGAAGACAATACAGGAACAGACTCCGTCTCAACCGCCGCGAGTTGTTGTCCCGCATTGGAAGTCTGCACATCGGGAGCCGCTTCCGATGTTGCCTTGCGATTTTTCGGCGGACGCCCGCGTCGCGCTTTTACTTTACCGTCCGTAATCGAAGCCGCACCCGACACACTCGGAACTTCCGTCCGCACATCTTCTTCCATAGAAAGGTTCAAAAAATCTCAAAAAGTGAAATAAACAGGGTAAAAAGGGAGATTTACGATTCTATAGGGAGGGAGAAAAAGGAGTGATGTCAATGGTAAAGGAAAACGTTTCAACAAGAATCCTTCACTAATCACCCGTTTTTACGCTTTACCGCAAAAACGGCACGCGATACCCTGGCGTTGTTTATTTAAAATCAATACAATCCTCATGAAACTCGCATTTTTTTTCCCGGGGCAGGGTTCACAAACGATCGGGATGGGTAAGGTTTGGTACGAAACTCACACCTCTGTTCGGCAACGTTTCGACACTGCCGATCGCATTTTAAAGGAAGAATTCGGCTTTAAAGAGGTGCTGAGCACGCTCTGTTTCAACGGTCCCGATGAAATTTTACAGGAAACGCGCGTGTGTCAGCCGGCGTTGTTTGTGCTCGGGTATGCCGTTGCGGAACATTTGAAAAACAGCGAAACGTTCAAAAAACATACCGTCGTTTGCGCAACGGGACTCAGCTTGGGGCTGCTGACGGCATTGGCGGTTGCCGACGTTTGGGATTTCGAGACCGCCCTGCGTGTGGTGGCAGAACGCGGACGTTTGATGCAGGAAGCCTGCGAATTGCAACCGACGGGCATGACGGCACTCATCGGCGGTACGACGGAGGCAATCGGGCAACTGTGCAAAGAATTTGATTTGGATGTTTGCAACCGAAACTGTCCGGGGCAAACGGTGGTCGGCGGTGTTTACGAAAATTTAAAAGCCCTGCAATCGGTTGCGAAAGATCGCAGCTTTAAACTTGCCGTTCCGCTGAAAGTCGCGGGCGCGTATCACTCCCGTTGGATGCAACCGGCGCGTGAAAAGTTTGAAGTTTTTTTAAAAAACATTCCTTTCGGCACCCCTGCCCTGCCCGTCGTTTCCGATACCACCGATGAGATTTTAAGCGATCCCGATGTCATTCGCACCGAACTCGGTCGTCAGCTGACCTCGACCGTTCAATTCGAGCAATGCATGCGAAAATGCGCTACTCTCGGCTTTGCTCTCGGTCTTGAGTGCGGTTCGGGGAATGTCATTGCGGGTTTGGCAAAACGCACGGACGGAACTTTGAAAATTCAATCGATGGCGGAACCGAAGGATGGAGATGTGCTTTTTAATCATTGACTTGAGGAAATTGTTTTGAGAGACCGCGGCAGTATGTTTAGAGAAATTGTTGTTGCGGGCGGGATGTTTGTCTCATCGTTTTTTTTCGATGGGAGTCACATTTTTGCAAAGGAACCGGAGCAAAGCTGCATTAACCCCTATTGTAAAAACCAGAATACTAACCCGCGTGAAAGAATGAACCCTAAGTACATACCGATTAACAATTCCGACTCCTATTCAAAACAGAAGTTGATTACATTACTAGAGAATAGTATCCAATGGCGAGTAGGTTATCACGGAAGAGATCTGCGTGCGTTCAGAGAAAAAGTAGAAGGTTTTTGCGAGTGTATACTCAAAGATGTTTATGCGTCGTTGTGTGGCATCGTTTCAAAATACTTGCAGGATGTCGAATGCGTCGGATCTAACGTATCGCAATTCTTAATGTTGGAACAAGGGTATAAACATGGACCTCAGCCACAGTATTCACCAGGTGTTCCCGAGGTTTCTTATGTCGGGCTAAGCGAAGACTGTTACAGGGATGAAAAACTCCCGTCGTTTTTCAAGCAGGATGCAGAAATCTTGACAAACTTTTTATTAAACCAAATTCTTCCCGATTATGATGAAACCGTCGAAAATTTACACAAACGGGTTGCCATAGTGGGAAAAGGGTCGGTCTTCCTGAAAGATGCATTCAAGGAACGAAAGATAACTTTGAAGGTTTTTTCGCATTTTCTCGGATCCGGCACAATGAAAAACATGGAAAAATCCAACAACGAGTTCTTTTCACGTCTTAGAAATATCCTTGAAGAGGGAGAGATTTTTCAGAATGGGTTTATAGATATCTTCTGGAAAACTTTTGTTGAGAGAAGCGATGCGTTTGCTCTGTTTGATTTTTTCGGTAATTATGTGCCGGTCTCGAAAACAGATATGTCCTATGGTCTCACCGTATATAAATTTGTCGCAAAACAGGAGACTTTCAAAAACCTGTTCGATGATGAGCTTCTTGCGATTATTGATGAGATAGATAGAATCCTTGCAAAGAGGTTGGAAGAAAAGAAAGATATAAGTTCTGAAGAAAAAAAAGGTACAAAAAATAACGTGATGGAGTTTTTTCTACGTATGGATGAGCGGTTGGAAGAGACGAAAAAAGCGGCGGAGAAGGAATTGGAGAAGAATAAAAAATATTCGGATCCTTGGTATTGGAAGAGCGAACCGCACTTTAACAATAAAGAGAAGAAGAAAATCTTTGATGAACTCAACGAGAGCGAGGAACAGGTGAAAGATGACGGTTGCGAGCTTAAAAAACGGACATCCAAAGTTACATCCAAACCGATTTCAACGCAGCGCATGATTTTCCAAAGAATGCCGATGATGCCGGCTCCGGGTTGGAAAATAACATGGGGTAAGGCAGGCGTTCCTGAAGTGAGTATAGAATACGAGTTTTAAGGAAGAGGGCATCAATATCAGCGGGTTGGGAGCGAATGAGATAGAATAAAGCAGAACCTTATCGGGGCATGGTCGAGGTACGTTGGCGGTGTACTCTGGCTGATATTTTTTCGTGCTTGTGTTTCCTTTCGGAGAAGTTGCATTTTTTTGTGGTATGCTTCCGTGTTTTTAGCGGTTGTGTTGAGAGTTCTAAGGGTATTTCTACTTGTCTTATCCGTCTCCGCCGTACTTGCATCTGAAACAAAAAATTGCCAATTTTGCCGTTCACACCAAAATAGAGGCATCTTTTTGCCATGCAACGGCACATTCGGAATTTCTGCATTATCGCACACGTCGATCACGGGAAAACAACCCTGTCCGACCGGTTGTTGGAAATGACGCAAACCGTCGAAAAGCGCAAAATGCAGGATCAGTTGCTGGATTCGATGGATTTGGAGCGCGAAAAG